>NZ_JBSFWU010000082.1:0-35824 GCF_053594995.1 Streptomyces sp. NPDC002536 | reverse complement strand
TCCGATCTGTCGGCTGCAGGCCGGTGGGGGCTGGTCGCGCAGTTCCCCGCGCCCCTGACGGGGCGCTACGGCCCCGCAGACGCCAACAGCGGCCCGCCCCTGTGGGGGCGAGCCGCCGTCGAACAGATACCTCAGACGCGCGTCAGGCGCGGATCCTCGTCCGGGTCAGCGGAGCGCTCCGGCGCAGCCGGCACGGCGAGGCCCTCGCCCTCGACGTCCACGTTCGGCAGCACCCTGCCCAGCCACGCGGGCAGCCACCACGCCGCCTTGCCCAGAAGGGCAAGCACGGCCGGGACGATCGCCATGCGAACGACAAACGCGTCGAAGAAGACCGCGATCGCGAGGCCGAAGCCCATCATCTTGATCATCGATTCCGACGAGCCGATGAAGCCGGCGAAGACGCTGATCATGATGACCGCCGCGGCGGACACCACCCGCGCCCCGTGCCGGAAGCCCGTCACGATCGCCTCGCCCGGCCGCTCGCCGTGCACGAACGCCTCCCGCATGCGGGTCACGAGGAACACCTCGTAGTCCATCGCGAGGCCGAACACCACGCCCACCATGAAGATCGGCATCATGCTCATGATCGGGCCGGTCTCCTCGACCCCGAGGACCCCGCCGAGCCAGCCCCACTGGAAGACCGCGACCACGGCGCCCAGCGCGGCGACGACGGAGAGCAGGAAGCCCAGCGCCGCCTTGAGCGGCACCAGCACCGAGCGGAAGACGACCATCAGCAGCAGGAAGGCCAGGCCGACGACCAGCGCCAGGTAGGGCAGCAGTGCGTCGTTCAGCTTCTGCGAGACGTCGATGTTCATCGCCGTCTGGCCCGTGACGAGCACCTGGGCGCCCGTGTCGTCCTTGATGGACGCGCCCTTGTCGCGGATCGCGTGGACCAGGTCCTCGGTCTCCTTGCCGCTGGGCTTGGACTTGGGGATGACGGTGATCGTCGCGGTGTCGCCGTCGCGGTTGAAGTGCGCCGGGGTGACCATGGCGACGTCGTCCAGGCCCTTGACCGTCTTCTCGACGGACTGCGCCGCGGCCTTGGGGTTGTCGGCCTTCGCCGCATCCACGACCAGCATCAGCGGGCCGTTGAAGCCCGCGCCGAAGCCGTCCGACAGCAGGTCGTACGCCTTGCGCTGGGTCGTCTTGGTCGGCTGCGAGCCGTCGTCCGGCAGGCCCAGCTCCAGCGAGGCGGCCGGAACGGCGACCGCGCCGAGGCCGATCACACCGGCCAGCAGCACCATCACCGGGCGGCGCAGCACGAAGCGGGCCCAGCGGGTGCCCATGTTGGGCTTGCCGCCGTCGGCGGCAGTGCCCTTGCGGACCTTCCGCGAGAGCACCTTGCGGCCCCAGAAGCCCAGCAGCGCCGGGATCAGGGTGAGGGCGATCAGCACCGCGATGGCGACCGTGCCGGCCGCGGCGAGACCCATCTGGGTCAGGATCGGGATGTTGACGACGGCCAGGCCGGCCAGCGCGATCACGACCGTGAGGCCGGCGAAGACCACGGCGGAACCGGCCGTGCCGACGGCCCGTCCGGCGGCCTCCTCGCGCTCGCGGCCCTCGGCCATCTCGGCCCGGTAGCGGGAGACGATGAAGAGCGCGTAGTCGATGCCGACCGCGAGGCCGATCATCATCGCGAGCGTCGAGGTGTTGCTGGAGAGGCCCAGCGTGGCGGAGAGCGCGGTGATCGAGGAGATGCCGATGCCGACGCCGATGATCGCGGTCAGCAACGGCAGCCCCGCCGCGACCAGCGAGCCGAAGGTGATCAGCAGCACGACGGCGGAGATCACCATGCCGAAGACCTCGGTGTTGCCGCCCTCGGGCATCGACTGCAGCGCGCTGCCGCCGGTCTCGACGGTCAGCCCGGAGTCACGGCCGTGCGCGGCCGCGTCCTTGAGGTTGGTGCGCGAGTCCTCGGTGAGCTCGTTGGACTTCACCTTGTAGGTGACGGACGCGTACGCGGTGGTCCCGTCCCTGCTGACGGCCTTGGCCTGGAACGGGTCGGCGACCGACTCGACCTGAGAGCCCCCGCCCTTCAGCTCGGCGACGACCTTCTCGACCTTGGCCGTGTTCTTGGTGTCGGTGATCTTCTGGCCCTCGGGGGCCTTGAACACCAGGCGCGCGCTCGCGCCGTCGGCACGCTGGCCGGGGAAGCGCTTCTCCAGCAGGTCGAAGGCGTGCTGCGCCTCGGTGCCGGGGATGGAGAAGCTGTCGTTGGTGGCTTTGGAGGCGGTGGCGGCGCCGGTTCCGGCGAGCGCCAGCAGCGTCACCCATATCAGGGCGACGTACCAGCGGCGCCGGAAGGCGAGCCGGCCGAGTTTGTAGAGGAACGTGGCCACGAGGCGGGTGCTCCCGTCGGGTCGGTGCGAAAGGAATGCGGGCGTGGGAGTCCAGCCCGACGACGAGAGCGGCGTGTCAGGTGACTCGGTTGGGTTGTGGTTCTAGAGGCCGAGAGCGGGGAGGATCACGGCGTCGATGTAGCGGCTGAGGTACTCCGAGTCCGCGGTGCGGTCCTCGATCAGCGGACGGGCGACGAAGCCGCCGAGCACCATGTGCGCGACGAACGGCAGCGCCGGATTGCCCGCCTCGATCTCCCCCCGGTCGACGGCCCGCCGGAACATCACGTCCAGCGCGTCCATCTCGGGTTGGATCAGCACCTCGCGCAGCGCCTGTTTCAGGTCCGGATTGCTGTGGATCGCATGCTGGAGCCCCCGCATGAGGGCCGCATCCTTGTCCATCCGGTCCTGGTCGGCGCAGCACACCATGGACTGGAGGTCACCGCGCACCGTGCCGGTGTCGATGTCCGCCAGGCTCATCGGCTTGTTGTGCCGCAGCGCGCTCGCGACCAGCTCGGGCTTGCCCTTCCACTGGCGGTAGAGGGTGGCCTTGCTGGCGCGGGTCCGGGCGGCGACGGCGTCCATCGTGAGGGCGTCGTAACCGACCTCGCGCAGAAGTGCGAGAACCGCCTCGTAGAGCTCGGCCTCGCGTTCGGGCGTCAGCCGGGTGCGGCGCACCGCCGGCTTGGGTGTGTCCGTAGGCATTCCGCCTCCTTCCCGGCCGAATCTGTCGTACGAAACGGTTTCGTACCGTACGAGCGTAAGCCGGGCGGAGAGCGAAACGGGACCGTTTCGATGGTGTTCTCGGTCACTGACGGACGCGGACCGAGTTGCCGGGCCGCTGCCACGTCGAAACGATGGTGGGGTGAGAGAGGACTCTGGTTCGTATCTGCGGTTCCCCCACATCCACGGCGATCTGGTCTGTTTCGTCGCCGAGGACGACCTCTGGCTCGCCTCCCTGGCCCCCGAGGGGGAGCGGCCCTGGCGGCTCACCGTCGACCGCACCCGCTGCGGGCACCCGCGGTTCTCCCCCGACGGGGAGTCGATCGCCTTCACCACCTGGCGCAGCCTCGATCCCGAGGTCCACCTGGTGCCCGTCTCCGGCGGGCCCGCCCGCCGGCTCAGCCACTGGGGCAGCAGCGACGCCCGGGTCTGCGGCTGGGCGCCGTCCGACCGTGGCAGCGGGTACGACATCCTCGCCGTCTCCTCGCACGGCCAGCCCTTCTCCTACTTCTCCTGGGCCTACCGGCTGCCCACCGACGGCAGTCCGGGCCTGCGGCTGCCGTGGGGCCCGGTGTCCGACATCGCGATGGGCGACGTCGACGGCGAGCACCGCACCCTGCTGCTCGCGGGCAAGCCGCCGCACGAGCCCGCCTCCTGGAAGCGCTACCGGGGCGGCGCCATGGGCAGGCTGTGGCTGCACGGGCTGCGGCTGGTGCCGGACCTGAACGGCCATCTGGACTCGGTGATGTTCGTGGGCGGCCGGATCGCCTTCCTCTCCGACCACGAGGGCACCGGCAACCTCTACTCCGTCCTCCCCGACGGATCCGATCTGCGCCGGCACACCGACCACGCCGACTTCTACGCCCGGCACGCCTCCACCGACGGCTCGCGCGTGGTCTACCAGTGCGCGGGCGCGCTGTGGCTGGTGGAGGACTTCGGCCCGGACGCCGTCCCGCGCCGGCTGGACGTCCGCCTCGGCGGCCCGCGCGCCGGGCGCCGCACGTACCAGGTGCAGGCCTCGAACCACGTCGACGCCCTGGCCGTCGACACCACCGGCCGGGCCAGCGCCGTCCAGGTGCGCGGCAGTCTCTACTGGCTCACCCACCGCGACGGCCCCGCCCGGGCCATCGTGGACACCCCGGGCGTACGGGTGCGGCTGCCGGAGATGCTCGGCTCGACCGGCCGGATCGCGTATGTGACGGACGCGGAGGGCGAGGACGCCATCGAGATCGCCCAACTGCCGCGCGCCGCCGGGCCGTCCGCGCCGCGCCGGGTGGCGGCCGGGCGGATCGGGCGGGTGCACGAGACGCTCGGTTCGCCGGACGGGGCGCGGCTGGCCGTCGCCGCGCACGACGGGCGGCTGCTGCTGGTGGACACCTCGGCCGAGGGCGCGGGCGAGGTCACCGAGCTGGTCCGATCCGTCAACGGGCCCGTGCGCGACCTGTCGTTCTCCCCCGACTCGGCCTGGCTGACGTGGTCGCATCCCCGTGTCGGCCGCTCGCTGCGGCAGATCAGGATCGCCAGACTGGCGGACGGGACGGTCGTGGACGTCACCAACGGCCGTTTCGAGGACGAGCAGCCGGTGTTCACCCGCGACGGCCGCTACCTCGCCTTCCTCTCCTGGCGCGGCTTCGACCCGGTCTACGACGTGCACACCGGTGACCTGTCCTTCCCGCTGGGCTGCCGGCCCTACCTCGTCCCGCTGTCCTCGGCCACGCCCTCGCCCTTCGCCCTGACCATCGAGGGCCGCCCGGCGGGCGGCGGGCTCGACCAGGACGAGGGCGGCGGCGAGGAGGGGGCGACCCTGGTCGAGGCCGAGGGCCTGGAGAGCCGGGTGACGCCCTTCCCCGTCGCCGCCTCCAAGTACTCGCACCTCTTCCCCGTCAGCGGCGGCGGGCTGGTGTGGCTGCGCTGGCCGATCTCCGGCGCGCTCGGCGAGACCTTCGCCAACCCCGCCGACACCTCCGGTCGCCCCACCCTGGAGCACTTCGACCTGGCCAAGGCCAAGCGCTCCGAACTCACCTCGTCCATCGACTGGTTCGCGGTCAGCGGCGACGGCACCCGGCTCGTCGTCAACGACGAGGGCGACCTGCGGGCCGTGCCCTCGACCGAGTCCGGCGACCCCGAGTCGACCGTCTTCATCGACATGCGCCGCATCCTGCACGAGGTCGACCCGGCCGCGGAGTGGCGGCAGGCGTACGCGGAGGCGGGCCGGATCATCCGGGCGTACTTCTGGGAGCCGGGCATGTGCGGCATCGACTGGGACGCGGTGCTGGAGCAGTACCGGCCGCTGGTCGAACGGGTCGCCTCCCCCGACGACTTCGCCGACCTGCTCCGCGAGGTCCTCGGCGAACTCGGCACCTCGCACGCCTACGTCACCCCCGCCCGCCGCAACGAGGGCCCGCCGCACTACCAGCGCGCCATCGGCCTGCTCGGCGCGAACCTGACGCACCTGAAGGACGGCAGCTGGGCGGTGCGGCGCATTCTGCCCGGCGACTCCTCCGACTCCAAGGCCCGTTCCCCGCTGGCCGGTTCGGGCATCCGCGAGGGCGCGATCCTCACACACGTCGACGGCCGGCCCGTCGACCCGGTCGCCGGCCCGTACCCGCTGCTGTCGGCGGCCGGCGGCACCACGGTCGAGCTGGCCTTCCACCCGCCCGAGGCCGACGGGCACGCGCGCCGCGTCGCCGTCGTCCCGCTCGTCGACGAACGGCCGCTGCGCTACCAGGACTGGGTGGCCAAGCGCCGCGCGGTCGTCCGCGAGCTCAGCAACGGCAAGTGCGGCTACCTGCACATCCCCGACATGGGCGGCTCCGGCTGGGCACAGTTCAACCGCGACCTGCGGATGGAGATGTCGCTCCCGGCCCTGATCGTCGACGTGCGCGGCAACGCGGGCGGCAACATCAGCGAGCTGGTGGTGGAGAAGCTCACCCGCACCATCATCGGCTGGGACCTCACGCGCGACGCCCAGCCCGTCTCGTACGCGAGCACCGCGCCGCGCGGTCCGATCGTCGCCATCGCCGACGAAATGACCTCCTCCGACGGCGACATGATCACCGCGGCCTTCAAACTCCAGGGCATCGGCCCGGTCGTGGGCCTGCGCACCTGGGGCGGCGTGGTCGGCATGACCGGGCGGCACCGGCTGGGCGACGGCACCTCGATCACCGTGCCGATGAACGCGGCCTGGTTCGACGCCTACCGGTGGGGTGTGGAGAACCACGGCGTCGAGCCGGACATCGAGGTCGACCGGACACCGCTGGACTGGGCGGAGGGGCGGCACAAGCAGCTGGACGATGCGGTGGCGCTGGCGCTGGACCTTTTGGAGCGGCACGGTGCGGCTGCTCCTCCGGACTATTCGGGGGTGCCGGATCTGCGGCGGCCGGTGCTGCCGCCGCGGGGCAGCGCCCCGTAACCGGGGCTTCGCCCCGGACCCCCGGGATGGTGCGTCGGCTGCAGGCCGTCAGTGGCCGATCGCGCCGGTTCCCCGCGCCCCTTACGGGGCGCGGGGAACCGGATGGTGCCGTTCAGCCGAGGTCGTCGTCCTGGATGTCGTCCAGGGACTGCTGGCGGCCCTGCTGCTGGCGCTGCTGCTGCTGACGCTGTTGCTGCTGCTCGCGCACCTTGTCCTGGGTCTGCTGGCCCTTCTGCTGGGCCTGCTGCTTGGCCTGCTGGGCCTTTTCCTTGGCCTGCTGGGCCTTCTTCTGCATCTCGTCCTTCATGCCCATGCTGTGCTCACTCCTCAGGGGTGATGATGGTCGGGCACGGCCAGCCTCACACGCAGGGACGAACACCGCATTTCGATCAACTACGCTCCGTGCGCTCCCTGGTGTCCGCCAGACCGCCCGCGCCCATCAGCCCGCCGGGCAGGGCCGTCAGCCTGGGCTCCGCGCGCCGCATCTCGCGCGGCCCGCCCAGGGCGATCACCCCCGGCAGGGCCCAGCGCACCGGCTGCATGCCGCGCAGCCACCACTGGGCGTACACGTGCGCCGAGCGGCGCTCGATGCCCGCCACGAGCCGGTCGACGGCGGGGCCGAGCGGGTAGGTGCGGTTGGCGGGCCACGGCAGCCGCCGCCGCAGCTCGCGCATCACGTCGTTCTCGTCGGCGCCGCGCACCATGTCGGTGTCGGTCCAGCTGAGATACGCCACCCCGACCCGTACGCCCTTGTGCCCGACCTCGGCGCGCAGGCAGTGCGCGTACGCCTCCACGCCCGCCTTCGAGGCGCAGTACGCGGTCATCATCGGCGCGGGCGCGAGGGCGGCGAACGAGGCGACCTGCAGCAGGTAGCCACGGCTCTCGGCCAGGACGGGCAGGAAGGCCCGCCCGGTGACGGCACTGCCGACCAGGTTGACCTCGACGACGCGGCGCCACGCCTCCGGGTCGGAGTCGGCCAGCGGACCGCCCGCGGCCACACCGGCGTTGGCGACGACGACGTCGACCTTGCCGAAGCGGGCCTTGACCTCGCGGGCCACCTGGTCCATGGCCTCGTGGTCGGTGACGTCGGCGTGCCAGTGGGCGGAGTCGGTGCGCAACGTCTCGGCGACGCGCCGCAGTCCGTCCGGCTCCAAGCCCACCAGGGCCACGTGCGCTCCGCGCGCGGCCAGCTTGCGGGAGAGCAGCTCCCCCACCCCGCGGGCCGCCCCGGTGACGACGGCGACCTGGCCGGCCAGGCTCGTAGGGGCGCTCATCGGGCCGCCTCCGCCGGAATCCGGGCGGGTCGCAGCAGTTGGTACTCGGCGAGGTCGACGCGGCGGGTGACCCGGCGGAACTCGCCCGTACTCCCGGGCCAGACCACGGTGTTGCGGCCTTCCGCATCGAGATACCAGCTGTCGCAGCCGCCGCTGTTCCACACCGTCCGCTGCAACCGCTGCTGCAGGCGCCGGTTCCAGGCGCGGACGGCGGAGGGGCGGGCGTCGAGGGCGGCGCGCCCGCCGAGGACGTCCAGCTGCCGGAGAAAATCGGCGAGATAGTTCAGCTGGGCCTCGATGATGAGGATCATCGAGCTGTTCCCGAGGCCGGTGTTGGGCCCGATGATGGTGAGGAAGTTGGGGAAGCCGGCGGCGCTGGTGCCGCGCAGGGCGGCCATGCCGTCCTTCCACTCCTCGGCGAGCGTGGTCCCGGCGACGCCGGTGACACGCTCGGCGATGGGCAGGTCGGTCACGCGGAAGCCGGTGCCGAAGACGACGGCGTCGGCCTCGGCCTCCGTGCCGTCGGCGGCGACGAGCGTGGAGCCGCGCACCGCGGCGAGCCCGGAGGGGACGAGATCGACGTTGGGCTGCGCGAGGGCCGGGTAGTAGTCGTTGGACAGCAGGATGCGCTTGCAGCCGATGCGGTAGTCCGGGGTGAGCAGGGTGCGCAGGGCCGGATCCTCGATGGCTCTGGCCATGTGGGACTTGGCAAGGCCCTCTATCCAGCCGAGTTGGTCGGGATATTTGGTGAACAGGTTGACCTGCGCCTCCCTGATGCCCCAGAGCATCCCGCGGCGCAGGGCGCGGGTGGCGGGCACCCGGGTGTGCAGCCAGCGCTCGGCCGCGGTGATCCGCCGGTCGGCGCGCGGCAGCACCCAGGGCGGGGTGCGCTGGAAGAGCGTGAGCCGCCGGACGTCCGGCTGGATGCCGGGCACGAGCTGGATGGCGGAGGCGCCGGTGCCGATGACGGCGACGCGCTTGCCGCGCAGGTCGTAGGAGTGGTCCCAGCGGGAGGAGTGGAAGACCTTGCCGGGGAAGCCGTCGAGCCCGGGAACGTCCGGCACCTTGGGGTCGGCGAGCGGCCCGGTGGCGGAGACGACGACGTCGGCGGTGAGGGCACCGCCACCGGCGTCGATCTCCCAGAGCAGCCGCTCCGCGTCCCACCGCATGGCTCTCACCTCGGAGTCGAACCGGATATGGGACCGCAGCCCGAAGACGTCGGTGACCCGCTCCAGGTAGGCGCGGATGTGCTCCTGGCCGGAGAAGTTGCGCGGCCACTCGGGGTTGGGGGCGAAGGAGAAGGAGTAGAGATGGGAGGGGACGTCGCAGGCGCAGCCCGGATAGGTGTTGTCCCGCCAGGTGCCCCCGACGGCTCCGGCGCGCTCCAGGACCACGAAGTCGGTGACCCCTTCCCGACGCAGCCGCACGGCCGCCCCCAGCCCCCCGAACCCGGCCCCGATCACCGCCACCCGTACGTGCTCGGTCATGACTGCCGCAGCCTCCCGGATCGCTCCGAAGGTGCCAGCGATTGCTGGCACAGTCGGGAGCGTAAGTCAGGGGGCGGGGGTGGCGATAGGGGCCCGGAGCAAGGAAGTTACCGAGGGTCACGCCTGTCGCGGCACGCGAATAATCGCGAATCACGCCGGACAGCGGC
This sequence comes from Streptomyces sp. NPDC002536, assembly GCF_053594995.1. Taxonomy (NCBI): domain Bacteria; kingdom Bacillati; phylum Actinomycetota; class Actinomycetes; order Kitasatosporales; family Streptomycetaceae; genus Streptomyces; species Streptomyces sp. NPDC002536. The sequence continues at coordinate 26,425 of NZ_JBSFWU010000082.1, read as the reverse complement.
CGCGGACGGCGCCACCCTGGATGCCACCTGCCCGGCGAGAGGGGAAACGGCGATGACCCGACGACTGCGCTTCATCGGCACGAACTCCGGAAACAACGGCTGCCCGACGCTGTACGAGGACCTGGATACGGGAGAAGTCCTGGTCCAGGGGGAGGCAGTGACCGACCCCGAGGACGTGGCGCAACTCCGGAACGTGAAGGAGGGGGAGGGATTCGTGATGGTCCCCCGTGTACTGCTGACCGACTTCGCTCCGCGGGATGCCGCCAGGGTCGCCACGATGATCGACTTTGAAGAGTTCGACGACATGTTCGAAAGCTTCGAGCACACGGCATGGCGCCTCGAGTCCAGGCGCCGCTACAGGTCGGACGAGGAGACGGAGACGTACCGGCGATTCACGCGCGGCGAGGATGCAGGCTGGGATCCGGACGACCCGTGGTGCACCTCCCGCCGCGCGCAGGCCGCACTGGGCAAGCGATTCGAGCGGGTGCGGATCGTGGACAACCCGCCCACTCCCGGCCAGCGTTACCTGCTCGACAATGCACGCCGCAACGCCGCCGTCGGCGAGGACATCCGGAACCTCTGGAGGAGCGATGCCGCCCGACTGAGGCTTCCCGACGACGACTTCTGGCTCTTCGACTCCCGCGTGATCGCCCGTCTTCGCTTCGACGACGCCGACGGGATCACGGGGGTCGAGCTGATCACGAACCCGGTGGAGGTTGGGCGCGCCTGCCAGGTCCGGGACGCAGCCTGGCACTACGCCGTGCCCCATGACGTCTTCGCGGCTCGGGTACCGTCCATCGAGTGACCACGGACTTCCAGCAAGCCAGGCTCTCCCTCGGTGCGCGACTCCGCGAGCTGCGCACCGAAGGAGGGCTTACCGGAAGGGGGTTGGCGGATCGGCTGGGGCGGTCCCAGTCCAAGGTCAGCAAACTGGAGACCGGCAGGCAGACGGCCACCGCGGACGACCTGCGGGCCTGGGCGGAGGGAACCGGCCGGCCCGAGACGGCGGAGGAGCTGACGACGCGCCTCCGCAGCCTGGAGTCGCGCTCCCGGTCCTGGCGCAGACAACTCGCCGCCGGGCACAAGCCCGTGCAGGACGCCCTCACCGCCGCATACGAACGGTCCTCCGTGTTCCATGCGTGGGAAGGGTCGATGGTCGTCGGCATGCTCCAGACCGCGGAGTACGCCAGACACGTGTTCTCGCGGTACGTGGACCTCCACCGGTCGGTGCGGGACGTCGAGGAGGCTGTGCGCGCACGCATCAAGCGCCAGGAGCTGCTCTATCTGCCGGGAAAGACCTACCGCATCCTCATGTGGGAAGCGGCACTGCGCTCCCTCGTCTGCCCGCCCGCGGTACTTGCCGCGCAGCTCGACCGCCTGAACGGCGTTCTCGGTCTGGACACCGTGGTCCTGGGCATCGTCCCGTTCGAGGCTCCGCTCGCGATCCCGCCGGCCAACGGGTTCTGGGTGTACGACGAACGGCTGGTGATCGCGGAGGACTGGCACGCGGAGCTGTGGCTCGACGACTCGGAGAGCGTCGGCGTACACCTCCGGGTGTGGCAGACCTTGTCGGATGCGGCCGTCTACGGAGCGGATGCGCATCGCATCATCACACGGGCCCAACGCGCTCTCAGAGCCCCGTGAGCATCACGCAGACATGCCGCTGTCCGGACTCGAATATTCGCGAATCGAAGCCTTCAGCCCCAACACCGCTTCCCTAACGTGCCGTTCATGGAGAACACACACAAGGCGGAAGCGGTCACCGAGGCCACCGGCCTGAAGCCCGGCACCCCCGTCCTCGACACCCGAACCGGCCGCCTCGGCATCGTCATGGGCACCGAAGGCCCGTACATCCAGCTCCGCCCGCAGGGCGGCGGCCGCGAGTGGGACTGCCCGCCCGCGAACGTCCGGCCCGTCGGGACGACGAAGCGCTGCGTGGAGTGCTCCACGATCAAAGCCGAGCACGCGGAGGCCGTTGCCGCAGGCGACGTGAGCAGGGCGACCGACTGCACCGTCCTCATGGGGCGCCATCAGCGCGCAGCGCACACCTGAGCCGCAGCCGCCACCCGTCCCGAGCAGCCTGCGCCGCGCCGCCCTCGGGGTCGATGGCCACCCAGGCCGTGACGCTCTGCGTGGCGGCGTCGCTGTGCAGGAGGTGGACCTTGACGTCCAGCCGGTCCCGGGCCTGTTCGGGGCCGACCGTCAGCTCTGCCTTCGGCTATGCCGCGTTGCGGTCAGCGTCGTCTACGTGGTCGCCATCGGCTTCAAGGCCGAACACGCCAAGATATTGAAGAAGCGATGAACCGGACCGTCCCGTCCCCGGTGAAAATGCGGATACGGAATACGGCATTACTCTGGGAAATGACCCCCCTGTCTGGGAGCTTGGTCCTCACCCTGCACCTCCCACGCCTGGTGGACGGAGTGAAGAGAATGGTCCGCGTCTCAGGAAAATTCGGCAAGCTGCGCCCGCAGTTCCCGGTCGCGCTCAAGGAGTTCACCGCTTATGCTGCGGCTCCGCTGCCCGCACCGCCGGCTGCGGTGGACTGGGCGAAGAACGTCACGAACTGGCCCATGGACGGCAACGACCGCTACGGCGACTGCACCATGGCCGCCGCCGCGCACACGATCCAGTCGTGGAACGCCCAGGTCGGCTCCAAGGACACGGTGCCGACCGAGCAGCAGGTGATCGACCAGTACCTGAAGCTGTCCGGCGGAAAGGACACCGGGCTCGTGGAGTCCCAGGTCCTCAAGTCCTGGCAGAACGGCGGCCTCTGGGGCAACAAGGTCATGGCCTACGCGCCCGTCAACGTCCACGACCTGACCGCGATCAAGCAGACCATCAACCTCTTCGGCGGCGTCTACGCCGGCATCCAGGTCCCGTCCAACGCCCAGGAACAGTTCGGCGCGGGCAAGCCGTGGACCCTGGACCCCGGCTGGCAGGAGCAGCCGATCGAGGGCGGCCACGCGATCCCGCTGCTCGGCTACGACGCGGACTGGCTGTACTGCATCACCTGGGGTGCGGTGCAGCCGATCGCGTGGGACTGGTGGTCCACCTACTCCGACGAGGCGTGGGCGATCCTCTCGCAGGAGTACAAGGAGGTCGGCAAGGTCAACGGCATCGACCTGGCAACGCTCCAGTCGGACTTGCAGCGGGTGTGACGTCAACTCCTCCCTGTCACAACCGGTATGACGCATTCTCCCATGTTCGGTCCGTATCTCCGGTGCGTACTGTCCCGTTCGTACCCCGCGTCACTGTACGCACGCCTCGAACGAGAACGGACCGAACGTGAAGATCCTTCCTCAGCTCACCGCGCTGGCCACCGCCGCCACAGCCGTCGTCGTCCTGACCCCGAGCACCGGCCAGGCCGTGGAGAGCAACGACTTACAGGTCAACCTCAGCAGCCAGAAGTGTCTGGAGATCGAGAACTCCAGCAAGGCCGACGGCGCCAGAGCCCAGCAGTGGGCCTGCAAGGGACAGCCCGGCTCGCACTGGCGGATCCAGTGGGAGACCGGCGGCGTGGACGGCACGTTCATGCTCGTCAACAAGAACAGCGAGAAGTGCCTGGAGATCGCCGACTCCCGCAAGGACGTCGGCGCCCCGGCCCAGCAGTGGACGTGCAAGCCTCACTACACGAACCAGCTCTGGTACTTCTGGAAGTCGCCGAAACCGAACAGCCACCTGCTCGTGAACCTCAACAGCAACCAGGTCCTGGAGATCACGTACCCGGCCGTGGCGGACGGGGCACCGGCCCGGCAGTGGCTGCAGAGTGACACCGCCATCCACCAGATGTGGACGGGGGCACCCGTGAAGCAGCCGGCATCCGTGAACGGCCCGGCCCGCAGCCGCTAGGCGCGCCCCGAAGGGGGCAATCACCGGCCCGGACACGGACCGTCACTGCCAGAAGATCTCCTCCACAACGATCTGCGGGTCCTCGGTCCGCCGCACGAACGTGTACTTCAACCAGCCGTGCCCGTTGTCGAAGTACAGGATGCGAGGGCCCTTCGGGTCGCTGGACCTGGCGGGTTCGACACGCAAGTCTTCGGACAGGCCGCCATCCTCGTCGATTCCGCGAAAGTACGGGTCGTTCGCCGTGACCAGCTCTGCACGGGCTGCGTCGATCATCTTCCGTACATGCCCGGGCAGCGCGTCACGTGCTGCCTGGGCCTTGAGGGTCCAGTCCATCTGCCAGGGCGGGCCCATGAACCCGTTGGTCACCGGCCGGGCTCCGTGCGGGCTGCCATGTGGCGGATGTTGGACGCTTCTTCCAGGAGCGCTTTGGCTTCGGCGGAATCCGTGCACTCGTAGGCGGCGCGGTGCTCAAGGCCGGTGACGTGGGCGTCGAGCCGCGGGTCGCGGGCGATTGCGTACTCGCCCCACCAACGGGCCATGAAGGCAGGCACGGTGCTGATGTCGTATGCGTCGGCGACGTACCGCTTCCAGTGCGCGTCGAAGTCGGGCAGGAGCTGGGGGGCGTGCTGGGCGATGGCTTCGCGGAGGGCCTTCGGGGTTCTCTCCGGCATGGGCGGGATGCCCGGCTCGCCCGCGGCAGCGGTGGTCATCGTGCCCCTCCTCCGTCCGGTACCGACTGTGTGCAGCCTATCGCCGCGCAGGCGTACGCGAGGGCGTACAGGGCACGCAGCTGAACCGTGCCCCGTACGCCCTCCCGCCGGGTTACCGGTCGTAGGCGACGGTCACGGGCGCGTGGTCCGACCACCGCAGGTCATGACTGGCCGCCCGCTCCACCGCCGCCTTCACCGCGCGCTCCGCGAGCCCCGCCGTCGCCGCCTGGTAGTCGATCCGCCACCCCGAATCGTTGTCGAAGGCCCGCCCCCGGTACGACCACCACGAGTACGGACCCGCCACGTCCGGGTGCAGAGCCCGCACCACGTCCGTGTACTGCTCGAACACCTCGGACAGCCACGCCCGTTCCTCCGGGAGGAACCCGGCGCTCTTGCGGTTGGCCTTCCAGTTCTTCAGGTCCGCCTCGGTGTGCGCGATGTTCCAGTCGCCGCACACCAGCGCCTCGCGCCCGTCCGCCTCGGCCCGGGCGCGCAGCCCGGTCAGGTACGGCAGGAACTCCGCCATGAAGCGTTCCTTCTCGTCCTGGCGCTCGGTGCCGACCTCGCCCGAGGGCAGGTACAGGCTGGCCACCGTCACGCCCGGCAGGTCGATCTCCGCGTAGCGGCCGCTGCCGTCGAACTCGGCCGAGCCGAAGCCGATGCGTACCGCGTCCGGCTCGCGCCGGGAGTAGAGGGAGACGCCGGCGCGGCCCTTGGCCGCCGCCGGGGCGTGCACCACGTGCCAGCCCTCCGGTTCGCGCACCTCGTCGGGCAGTTGGTGCGGCTCGGCCCGCACTTCCTGGAGGCAGACGACGTCCGCCTCGGTCTGTGCCAGCCACTCCACGAAGCCCTTTTTGGCCGCAGCGCGCAGGCCGTTCACATTCACGGTCGTCACGGTGAGCATTCCGGTACGGTACCCGTTTCCGTACGATCGGCGAATGCGGATCTTGCCGGTCTCGTACGACCACCCCGACGCCGTGAAGCTCCAGGAGCAGGTCCAACTCGAGTACGCGCAGCGGTACGGAGACGGCGACCTCACGCCCATGGAACCCGCCCAGTTCGTCCCGCCCTGTGGGCTGTATCTCATCGCGTACGAGGACGACGGGACGCCCGTCGCCACCGGCGGCTGGCGCGCCCAGGACCGCAACGACGAGGGGTACGCGGACGGCGACGCCGAGATCAAGCGGATGTACGTCGTCCCGCAGGCGCGCGGGCGCGGGCTGGCCCGCCGGATCCTGGCCGTGCTGGAGGACGACGCCCGGGCCGCGGGCCGGATACGGATGGTGCTGGAGACCGGCACCATGCAGCCGGAGGCGATCACGCTCTACGCCTCGTCCGGCTACGCGCCGGTCCCGGCACAGCTCAAGTTCGGCCTCTACCGCACGTACGACAGCAGCCGCTGCTTCACCAAGCCGCTCAGCGGCCCGGCTTCGCCCCGCTCGCAGGACTCGCCTTGATCGCCGCCTCGACCTCCGCCCGCACCTTCTCGGCCGGGTAGCGCCGCACCTCGCCGAACGGCTCCAGCAGCCGGTCCACCGGCTCCGGGCTCTCCTCCTGGACCTCGGCCATCAGCACCGTGGCGCCCGGCGGCACCTCCGCGGCCAGCATCTCCAGGGCCGCGTTCGAGGCCGTGGCCTCCCGGGCGTCGTGCAGGCCCCCGATCAGGCCGCCCGCGCCGAAGCCGATCATGACGCCGAGCGGTCCGCCGAGGATGCCCAGCAGGCCGCCGAGCAGGCCGCCCATGGCGAAGGCGTGGGCGCTGCCGGTGTTGTCGACGGCGTCGGGGAAGTCCAGGGCCCCCTCCGCGTCCCGGGCGATGACGGCGCCCTCGCGCAGGGTGATGTCGTCGTCGGCGTGCGCCTGGCGCAGGGCCTCCAGCGCACGGTGCCCGCGCTCACGGCTGGGCACGGTCAGGAAGAGGACGTTGTCGTTCATGGCTCCCACTCTCGGGGCGACCCTCCGGCTGCGCACGCCAGGGCGCTTCCGATGGGGTGCCCCGTAGGGGGCGCGGGGAACTGCGCGACCAGCCACGACGCGCCCGCAGCCGACGCACCGCCCCACTCCCCCGCGCCCCCTACGGGGCACCGCCCCGCACCGCGTCCCGCAGGTCCAGCACCGCCTCCGCGCCCCCGCCCGCGGGATTGGCGAAGGTCAGCCGGGCGCCCAGCACCCGGGCCTGGCCCGCGGCGATGGTCAGGCCCAGGCCGAGGCCGGAGCGCGAGCCGGTGCGGAAGCGCTGGGGGCCGCGCGTGAGCAGGTGCTCCGGGAAGCCGGGCCCGCCGTCGCGGACCCTTATGACGCCGCCGTCCACCTCCGCGACGACCGGGGCCGCGCCGTGCCGGAAGGCGTTGGTGACGAGGTTGGCCAGTATCCGCTCCACCCGCCGCGCGTCCGTCTCCACCAGGCACTCGCGCACCACCGTGACCGTGACGTCCTCCTGCCCCGGCGCGGCCGCCGCCCGCACCGCCCGCCGGGTCAGCTCGCCCAGCGCCCGTACGTCCGTCTCGGCCTGCTCGGCGTCACCGTCCAGCCGGGCCACCTCCAGCACGTCCTCCATCAGCGACCGCACCCGCTGCGCCCGTTCCCGGACCAGCTCCGCGGGCCGGCCCGGCGGCAGCAGCCCGGCCGCCGCGACCAGCCCGGCCACCGGGGTCCGCAGCTCGTGGGCGATGTTGGCGGTCACCTCGCGCTCGGCCTGCAGGCGGGCGGCGAGGGCGTCGGCCATGGTGTTGACGGAGTGGATGAGCCGGGCGATCTCGTCCTTGCCGCCCCGCGGCTTCAGCCGGGCGGTCAGGTCGCCGTCGGCGATGCGCTCGGCGGTGCGCGCCGAGGCGTTGAGGCGGCGCCCGACGATGGTGGCCAGGGCCACGCCGACGGTGGCGGCGAGGGCGGTGCCGAGGCCGCCGGCCAGCCAGAGGTCCTCGTCGAGGGAGGCGAGGTTGCGGTCCTGGCGGGTGTAGGCGTGCTTGATGACGATGATGTCGTCGCCGAGCCGGGTCGCGGCCCACAGCGCGGGCTCGGGGCCGCTGCGGTCGAGGTAGGTGGCGCGCTTGCCCTGTTCGACGGCGCGGCGCAGCGGGCCGGGCATCCGGTAGGGGTTGAGGATCGTCCGCGGCCGGTCGAGCCCGGCCGCGTGGTCCTCGACGGCGGTCAGCAGCCGCTGGTCGATCTCGCTGCGGGCGGTGTCCAACTGGTTGACGGCGGTGCGGTGATGGACGACGAGCCCGATGAGGACGGCGACCAGGGCGGAGACCGCCGTGATCGCCACGGCGGTCTTGATGCGCAGTCCCAACGGACGCCCCCCTGTTCCTTCCTATTCCTTGGGCACGAAGAGCCGCAGGTCGCGCAGCTCCTTCTGCTGCGCGGGCGGCAGCCCCGCGGCCTCGACCACGGCCCGGCTGTAGAAGCCGGAGCCGCCCTGCCGGACCAGGCCGCCCAGAGTGACGCCGACCGGGTACGGCTCGTCGCGGCAGGCCGGCGCGCACCAGCCGCCCGACACCTCGCCGGTCGCCTCGGCGGTCGCGCCGCCCCAGGACTTCCAGCGCAGCCCGGTCAGCCGGACCGAGCCGCTGATCTCGAAGGACGCCGGACGGCGCACCGGGGGTTGACCGGCCCCCTCGGTGATCCAGACCGGGCCCGCCACGGAGGCGGCCGGGCTCGACGCCGGGCCGGTGACCTTCAGCCCGCCGGGGTCGGCACAGCCGCACAGCGCCGCACCGAGCAGCACGGCCGCGAGGGACACGGCGCCGACGGTCGCGATGAGTGGTCGCACGGGGATCCTCATGCCGGACGGACGGGACGGATACGGACGGATGAGACGGACAAGACGGATACGGTCGGACGGATACGGGTGTTCGATGGGGCCATTCGTGCCAAATGTAACCGGCGTGGCTGGTTCGACGCCCGTGCCCTTGACCCATTCCCGGCGTCGGCTCATAGGATCACCGCGCTCACGTGGTCCGGTCCAGAGGCCGTCGCGCCACACGGAGGTCACTCATGCACATTCCCCGCCGCACCCTGCTCGGCGCCGTGGCCGGGTCCGCAGCCCTCGGAGCGGTCGCCGGGACCTCCCCGGCCCCGGCAGACGCCGCCGAAGCGGGTGCCGCCGCGGCCGCGCTGGCCCGGCTGCTTCCCCGGCACCGGCAGCAGGTCGTCTTCCGCACCGTGGCCCGGAAGGGCGGGGCGGACGCCTACCGGGTGACCGGCCGGACCGGCCGGATCACGGTGGAGGGCACCACTCCGGCCGTCCAACTCGCCGGATTCCACCGCTACCTGAGGCGGACCGCGCACGCCCACTTCTCCTGGAACGGCGAGCAGACCGCCCTCCCCGACCGCCTCCCGGCCCCCGCCTCCCCGGTCACCGGCACGGCGAACGCCGTCCACCGCTTCGTGCTCAACGACACCAGCGACGGCTACACCGGCCCGTACCGCGACTGGGCCGCCTGGGAACGCGAGATCGACATCCTCGCCCTGCACGGCTTCAACGAGGTGCTGGTCTACGCGGGCGCCGACGCCGTCTACCACCGCACCTTCCTCGAACACGGCTACGGCGACGCCGAGTTGCGGGACTGGGTCCCGGGGCCCGCGCACCAGCCCTGGTGGCTGCTGCAGAACATGGCCTCCTACGGCGGCCCCGTGTCCGGCGAACTCCTCGCCCGGCGCGCGGCGTTGGCGCAGCGCATCGTGGGCCGGCTGCGCGAACTGGGCATGACGCCCGTGCTGCCCGGCTGGTTCGGCACCGTGCCCCAGGACTTCGACCGGCGGAACCCGGGCGCCCGCGTCGTCCCGCAGGGCGACTGGGGCGGCTTCCGGCGCCCCGACTGGCTCGACCCGCGCACCCCGCACTTCGCCCGGGTCGCCCGCACCTTCTACCGGGTGCAGGAGGAACTCCTCGGCGCCGCCTCGATGTACAAGATGGACCTGCTGCACGAGGGCGGCACCCCCGGCGACGTCCCCGTCGCCGACGCCGCGCGCGCCGTGGAGGAGGCGCTGCAGTCGGCCCGCCCGGGCGCGGTCTGGGCCATCCTCGGCTGGCAGGAGAACCCGCGGCGCGAGATCCTCGACGCCGTCGACCGGTCGAGGATGCTCGTCCTGGACGGCCTGTCCGACCGCTTCCCCAAGGTCACCGACCGCGAGGCCGACTGGGGCGGCACGCCCTACGCCTTCGGCTCCATCTGGAACTTCGGCGGCCACACCGCGATGGGCGCCAACACCCCCGACTGGGCCGCGCTGTACGACCGTTGGCGCACCAAGCCGGGCAGCGCCCTGCGCGGCATCGCCCTGATGCCCGAGGCCACCGGCAACAACCCCGCCGCCCTCGCCCTCTTCTCCGACCTGGCCTGGACGGACGGCCCCACCGACCTCGCCGCCTGGTTCCGGCAGTGGTCCGTCACGCGCTACGGCGCCGCCGACCCGCACGCCGCCCGCGCCTGGGACGTCCTGCGCCGCACCGCCTACGGCACCACCCGCGCCGACAGCTGGAGCGAGGCCGCCGACGGCCTCTTCGGCGCCCGCCCGGACCTGGCCGTCACCCACGCGGGCACCTGGTCGCCGCGCCGACTGCGCTACGACGCCGCCGAGTTCGAGAAGGCCCTGCCGGCCCTGCTGGCCGTCGCCCCCGGCCTGCGCGGCAGTTCCGCCTACCGCTACGACCTGATGGACGTGGCCCGCCAGTGCATCGCCAACCGCAGCCGCCTGCTGCTGCCCCGCATCAAGGCGGCGCATGACGCGGCCGACCGCGCCCGCTTCGACGGCCTCACCCGCCAGTGGCTGGACTGGATGACCCTGCTGGACCAGGTGACGGCCACCGACGCACGCCACCTGCTGGGCCGCTGGACCGCCGACGCCCGCGCCTGGGGGTCCACCCCCGCCGAGCGCGACGCCCTGGAGTACGACGCGGTCTCCCTGCTGACGATATGGGGCCCGCGCGCCGCGGCGGACGGCGGAAAGCTGCACGACTACGCCAACCGCGAGTGGGCCGGCCTGATCGGCGGCCTCTACCGGCTGCGCTGGACGACGTACTTCAAGGAACTCTCCGACGCCCTGGCGGCGGGCCGCAGCCCGAAGCCGGTCGACTGGTTCGCCCTGGAGGCCCGTTGGACGCGCGAACGCCCTGCGTTCCCGTCGAGACCGCAGGGCGACATCGTGCGCATCGCCCGCACGGTGGCATCAAGGCTGTAGGGGTCAGCGCCCCGTAAGGGGCGCGGGGAACTGCGCGAGCAACCACAACGCACCCGCACGTACCCCGCACCCCAAACGGAGCGTTACCGCTTGGAAGTGCGTACCGCACCCTCACCGGAGCCGAGCTTCCACTCCCTGTTAAGCGGCCCGAGCGGAATGCTCCGCTCGAACACCGGCGTACCGAAGATGTCCAGGTGCGCCCGCAGCGCCCCGGACAGGTCGACACCGCCGTACGCCGCCCACTTGCCGACGAGCGAGCCGGTGCCGTTGGAGGAGCCGCTGGCCGTGCCCTCCACCTCGGCGCGCAGGTACGGGGCCACGTTGCCGGTGACGCCGACGCTGCCGTAGAGGCCGACACTGGCCTCGGCGCCGAGCGCGGCCTTCACCTTGCCGGCGGCGGTCGCGGTCGCCGTCACCGGCGTACCGCTCATGTTCGCCTTGGCGACCGGCGACCAGCCCTTGGCCCTGCTGTACGAGCCGCCGACCTTGAAGTCGCCCTTGACGTCCTGCTTGACGTCGACGCTGACCTTTCCGTCGGCGTCGACCTGGAGGTAGCAGGTGAGGTCGAGGTTGACCACGACCGGCACCACGCCGACGGTGATGACGGGGTCGGCGTGCAGCTTGGCGAACGGCACCCGCAGCGGCTTGCCGTCCGCCGTGGTGGCGGCCGCCTGGCCCTTGAGCTCCCACTGCGAGGTCCAGTCGCCGGACAGGCTCAGGGACGCGGTCCCCGGCGTGCCGGTGGCGGTGCCCTTGCCGTCGTAGGCGAAGTCGACCTCGGGGGAGAGCTGGACGAAGCCGTTGGCGGAGGCGTCGACGGACCCCTGGGCGGGGCCGGCCTTGCCGGTCACCGTGGGCAGCGCCGCGCTGACGTCGACCCGCAGGCTGCCCAGCGGCAACTGCGCGCCCTCGGGCCCGAAGTGCATGCCGCCGGTCTTCGCCCAGGAGACCTTCACCTTCGGGGCGAGCGGCTCGACCTTCACCGCGGACGGGTCGACGGGCACCTGCCCCTTGGCCGTGGAGCCGCCCAGCAGGGCGCCCAGCGTGGCCGGAGCGGTCTTGACCTCGGTGCCCTGCTTGGTCGTGCCCACCACCTCGGTGACCTTCGCCAGCACGCCCTGGGGCGCGCCGGGGGCCGGGGCGCTGGCGATGACGTCGCCGACGGCAACGGGGGCCGCGGGCTTGGGCGTTCCGCCCTTGCCCTTGCCCTTGTCCTTGTCCTTGCCGCCGTCCTTCTCCTTGCCGGAGATGACGGCGCGTCCGCTGCTCTTGTCGAACTCGGCCACCTTCAGCGAGGACTTGGCCGCGGGCTTCCCGTCGGACTGCGGCGTCGCCACAGCGCTGGGCGCCCCGCCACCGGCAGGCGCCGCGGCCACCGCGAGCTGCGGGTGCGCATCAGCGGCCCCGGCAGCGGCCACCGACTCCGTGCGGTCGGTCTTCCCGGCCGCGGAGGTGCCGGACGACCCCGAACACCCGGTGACGACGAGCAGGGAGGCGGCAGTCAGTGCCGGTAAAACGGCATACCTGGTGGTATTGCGCAAAGTTGGTCCCTCAAGGGCGTGATGTGGGGGCGGCCGGAGGAAGTCGGCACTCCGGCCGGGCCGTTACCCATGGGTAACGATTGGCATGATCGTGCCACGGCCCACAGGTCCGCAGAACCGATTCACCGGCTACGCGAAGATGATCTGGATCACACCGGCGGGAAGGGGGGCGGCGACAACGAAAAGGTCCCGCCCGAGTGATCTCGGACGGGACCTTCCCATGTGCGGTGGACCTGAGGGGATTCGAACCCCTGACCCCCTCGATGCGAACGAGGTGCGCTACCGGACTGCGCCACAGGCCCTTGCAACGAGTGAAACCCTAGCACCCCGATCGGGGTGCTCGGAAATCCGCTCCCCTTCCGCCCCACTGGTCAGCGCCCAGGGCCGGGCCACGGCTCACTCGTTGGCCGCGCGCGGCCGGTCCTCGTCGGCGTACTGGTCGAACAGCGGTGTGCGGCCGCGCTCGCGGGGACGGCGGCGGAGCGGGCGCGAGCCGCGCCGCTCCTCGGCGGCGGGCTTGCGGTCGGGGGCCGGCCCGGCGGTGCTGGAGCGGGCCGAGCTCCAGGTGTCCGGGGCGCCCAGGTCGACGGGGCCGCCCGCGCGGGGGGCGACCGGCGCCGAGACGTACGTCGGCAGCGGCACCGGCACGGGCTCCCAGCCGTCGCCGGTGTCCCGCTCGCGCTGCTGGTCCACCCACTCGGCGTGGTCGGTCTGCTCGACGAGCGCCCGCCGGTCCGCGCTGCGCGAGGACGTCGCGGGCTGCGCTGCCGGGGCCGCACGGACCACGGTGTCAGCGGCGTCGGACGCGCTTTCCGGCGCCGCCTGCTGAGGGCGCGTGCGGCCCTCGCGCAGCCGCTGGGCGGCCAGTTCGGCCCGGCGGCGGTCCATGGTGAAGGCGAAGCGGCGCCGCTCGTGGATCCGCAGATAGCCGATGTACGCACTCAGCAGGGCCGCCGGCACGGCGGGGGCCCACAGGAACGCCAGGCCGCCCACGCCCGCGACGATCGCGCCGACGGTGAAGGCGAGGAAGAGCAGCACGGTCGTGCGCCGGCGGCGGGCCAGCACCTTGGTGCGGCGGGCCCGCTCGGCGGGCGTCAGCACCGACGGGCCGGGCGCGGGCGCGCCGGAGGGCCGGACGGCGACCGTCTCGGTCACGGCGTCCGGCTCGGGGGCGCGCTCCTCCGGCTCCGCGGGGTCCGCCGGGACCGCCGCCGGAGCGGGGGTGCGCCCTTCGAGGTCCTTGGCGTAACGGCGCTCCATGCCCGCCCGTCCGGACAGAAGCCGGATGGCTGTGCTGAAGCGTTCCGTCGGACGGGCTTCATTGAGCTCGTCCTGCCTACGGAGCCACATCGGCACCAAGTAGGCGGCCCAGGCCCCGACGATGACTGCGTAGATCAGGCCGCTGCTGCTCACCCTTCACACGGTAGAGGGGTCCGGACAGCGGATTCCGCCAATTGGCGCGGTGTGTCGCACGATCCGGCTGATATCTCGAACTTTTTTTGTGATTGTTGGCAACGGAAGCCGACGGAAGCCAACGAATACCGTCAATTGACAGTCAATATCGAACGTTTATTTTATTCTTGCGAGCGCGTGCGGTGCCAGCGGTCCAGCAGCCCGTCCACCGCCTCGTCGGCGGTCAGCGCATAGACCAGGTGGTCGCGCCAGGCGCCGTCGATGTGCAGATAGCGGGGGCGCAGGCCCTCCTCGCGGAAGCCGAGCTTCTCCACGACGCGGCGGCTGGGCAGGTTCTCGGGACGGATGCACACCTCCACCCGGTGCAGGCCGAGCGTGCGGAAGCAGTGGTCGGTGACCAGCGCGACGGCGGTGGGCATCACGCCGCGGCCCGCCACGGCCTCGTCCACCCAGTAGCCGACGTGCGCCGAGCACATCGAGCCCCAGGTGATCCCGGCGACCGTCAGCTGGCCGGCCAGGCGGCCGCGGTACTCGATCACGAACGGCAGCATCCGCCCGGCGTGGGCCTCGGCGCGCAGGTGCCGGACCATCTGCCGGAAGGTGGGCCGGCGGCCGGGCGGGCCGCCGGGCGGGGGCGGCGGGACGGTCGCCTCCCAGGGGCGCAGCCAGTCGCGGTTGCGCTGGTTGACCTCGCGCCAGGCGCGCTGGTCGCGCTGCCGTATGGGGCGCAGGACGATCTCGCCGTCCGCCAGCTCGACCGGCCACATGGCGCTCACCCGTCGGAGCCCTCTGCCGGTCTGGGGTGGTCGCCGCCCCCGATCTGGTCCACGGCGTGCACCAGCAGCCGCTCCAGGACGGCGAGGCCGTCCCGTACCCCGCCCGTCGAGCCGGGCAGGTTCACGATCAGCGTGCGGCCGCCGGCGACCCCGGCGAGCCCGCGGGAGAGGGCGGCCGTGGGCACCTTGGCGAGGCCCTCGGCGCGGATGGCCTCGGGGATGCCGGGGATCTCGCGGTCGAGGACGCGGCGGGTGGCCTCGGGGGTGCGGTCGGTGGGCGCGATGCCGGTGCCGCCCGTGGTGACGACCGCGTCGTAGGCGGCCGCGACCGCGTCGCGGAGGGCGGCCTCGACCGGGTCCCCGTCGGGGACCACGAGGGGGCCGTCGACCGTGAAGCCGAGGGACTGCAGCGCGGCCGCGATCAGGGGGCCGCCCTTGTCCTCGTACACGCCTGCGGCGGCGCGGTTGGAGGCCGTGACGACGAGGGCGCGGTAAGGCCGGTTCACCGGAGCCAGTCCCCCGACTTGCCGCCCGTCTTCTCCTCGACCCGGATGTCCGTGATCACGGCCGCCTTGTCGACCGCCTTGATCATGTCCACCACCGTCAGCGCCGCCACCGTCACCGCCGTCAGGGCCTCCATCTCCACGCCCGTGCGGTCCGTCGTCTTCACCGTCGCGGTGATCTCGACGGCGTCGTCCGCGACCGTCAGGTCGACCTTGACGCCGGAGACGGCGAGCGGGTGGCACAGGGGGACGAGGTCCGGGGTGCGCTTGGCGCCCATGATCCCGGCGATGCGGGCCGTGGCGAGGGCGTCGCCCTTGGGGACCCCCTCGCCGCGCAGAAGTTCCACGACGCGCGGGGAGACCAGCACCCGGCCGCTCGCGCGGGCGGTGCGCGCGGTGACGTCCTTGGCGGAGACGTCGACCATGCGGGCCGCGCCGGCGGCGTCGAGGTGGGTCAGCTGCTCTTGCCGATGGTCCTGGGCGCTGCTCATCGTTCTCCCGGTCCGGGTCCTGTGGGGAGCCACCGTACCGGCAGCGCCGCGGCGTCAGTCGAGAAGGACCGCGTCCAGCTCGGCGCCGGGGGCGACGGAGGTGGCGTCCTCGGGGACGACGATCAGCGCATTGGCCCCGGCAAGGGCCTTGACCAGGTGCGATCCGGCCCCGCCGAGCACGGCGACCTCGCCGGTGGCCGGATCGTGGCGGCCGCGCAGGTACTGCCGGCGGCCCTTCGGCGAGGAGGCGACGCCCTCGGGGCACACCGCGCGCACGACCTTCCGGTCCGCGGGCTCCAGGCCCATCAGGGCGCGCAGGGCGGGGCGTACGAAGAGCTCGAAGGAGACGTAGGAGCTGACGGGGTTGCCAGGGAGGGCGAACAGCGGTGTGCGGTCGGGGCCGATGCGGCCGAAGCCCTGCGGCTTGCCGGGCTGCATGGCCAGCCCGCGGAAGTCGACCCTGCCCTCCTCGGCCGGGAGCCCGGAGAGCGCCTCCTTGACCACGTCGTACGCGCCGACGCTGACGCCGCCGCTGGTCACCACGGCGTCGGCCCGGACGAGCTGGTCCTCCAGGGTCGCGCGCAGCGTCGCGGGGTCGTCGTCGACGGCGCCGACGCGGTAGGCGAGGGCCCCGGCGGCGCGGGCGCAGGCGGTGAGCATGAAGCTGTTGGAGTCGTGGATCTGCCCGTGCGCGAGGCTCTCGCCGGGCGGGACGAGCTCGCTGCCGGTCGACACGACGACCACGCGGGGGCGCGGGCGCACGGAGACGGTGCCGCGGCCGATCGCCGCCAGCAGGCCGATCTGGGCCGGGCCGAGCAGCGTGCCCGCGGCGAGGACGAGCTCCCCGGCCGTGACGTCGCCGCCGCGGGCGCGGACGTGGGCCCGGGCGTCGACGGAGCGGTGCACCCGGACCTCGGCCGTGCCGCTGCCGGCCATCGTGGTGGCCGGGCCGCCGCCCTTGCCGCCGTCGGTCCACTCGACGGGGACGACGGCCTCGGCACCGGGCGGCAGCGGCGCCCCGGTCATGATGCGGGCGGCCTCGCCGGGGCCGACGGAGGGCGGCTCGCCGCTGCCCGCCGCGACGTCGCCGACGACGGCGAGCACCGCCGGGAACTCCTCGCTCGCGCCCTCGACATCGGCGACCCGGACCGCGTAGCCGTCCATGGAGCTGTTGTCGAAGGGGGGCAGCGCGGCGGGTGCGGTGACGTCCTCGACCAGCACGCAGCCCTGGGCGTCCATGAGTTGGAGCGCGATGGGCTCCAACGGGCGGATCCTGCCGAGGATGTCGTCGAGGTGCTCGTCCACGGACCAGAGGCGGCCCGGCGCGGCGGATGCACCTGCGGTGCTGCTCAAAGACGGCAAAGTGCTACATCTCCTCGGTGACGTACCGGCGAAGCCAGGCCTTGAAGTCCGGTCCCAGGTCTTCACGTTCGCATGCCAGTCTGACAATGGCACGCAGATAGTCGCCACGGTCCCCGGTGTCGTAGCGGCGCCCGGTGAACACCACACCGTGCACCGGCCCGCCGCGGCCGGGTTCGGCGGCGAGGACCTGCAGGGCGTCGGTGAGCTGGATCTCGCCGCCGCGGCCGGGAGGGGTCTCGCGCAGGACGTCGAAGACGGCCGGATCCAGCACGTAGCGGCCGATGACCGCATAGTTGCTGGGCGCCTCGGCGGCGTCCGGCTTCTCGACGAGGCCGGTGACCTCGACGACGTCCTCGGTGTCGGTGGGCTTGACGGCCGCGCAGCCGTAGAGGTGGACCTGCCCGGGGTCGACCTCCATGAGCGCGATCACGCTGCCGCCGTGCCGGGCCTGGATCTCGACCATGCGCGAGAGCAGCGGGTCGCGGGAGTCGATCAGGTCGTCGCCGAGCAGCACGGCGAAGGGCTCGTCGCCCACGTGCGGGGCGGCGCAGAGGACGGCGTGGCCCAGGCCCCGGGGGTCGCCCTGGCGCACGTAGTGCATGGTGGCCAGGTCGCTGGACTCCTGGACGCGGGCCAGACGGGACTCGTCGCCCTTGCGGCGCAGGGCCTCTTCGAGCTCGTAATTGCGGTCGAAGTGGTCCTCCAGGGGACGCTTGTTGCGGCCCGTGACCATCAGGACGTCCGACAGCCCCGCGGCCACCGCCTCCTCCACCACGTACTGGATGGCCGGCTTGTCGACGACCGGCAGCATCTCCTTCGGGGTGGCCTTGGTGGCCGGAAGGAAGCGGGTTCCGAGCCCGGCGGCAGGGATGACAGCCTTGCTGATCCGAGGGCGCGAGAGAGTCATGGGCCGAACACTATCCACTGGGATGGGGCGAGGAAACGCGTCCGAGTATGACCCGAGCCAAGGAGTTTGTACGAACAATGATCCACTCCGACGGTACCGGCAAGGCCGGGCTGCGGCGGGCCCTGCTGGCCACGCGCGCGGCACTGACTGCCCAGGACATCGAGGGGGCGCAGGCCGCCCTCGGGCGGCGGGCGCTGGAACTGCCGGAGCTCGCGCGGGCGCGCACCGTGGCCGCCTACGTCTCGGTGGGCACCGAGCCGGGCACCCGCGCGCTGCTCGACGCCCTGCGCGCCCGCGGGGTCCGGGTGCTGCTGCCGGTGCTGCTGCCCGACAACGATCTCGACTGGGCCCTCTACCGCGGCGCCGCACACCTGGCCCCCGCCCGCCGGGGCCTGCTGGAGCCGGACGGCGAGCGGCTCGGCCCGGAGGCCGTGACGCAGGCGGACGCGGTGCTGCTGCCGGGCCTGGCGGTGGACGGCCGCGGGATGCGGCTGGGCCGCGGCGGGGGCTCGTACGACCGCGTCCTGTCCCGCCTGGACCGCGCGGGCGCGACCCCGGCACGGATCGTGCTCCTCTACGACAACGAGGTGGTCGCGCAGGTCCCGGAGGAACCGCACGACCACCCCGTGGATGCAGTGGTCACCCCGACAGGGGTGCGCCGTTTCGCCCCGTAAGGGGCGCGGGGAACTGCGCGACCGGCCAAAGCCGACCCGCAGTTCCCCACAGCCCTAAGGCTTGAGCGTCAACTCGTCATCGCCGGCCTTCTTCACCGCATCCGCGCTGAAAGCCCAAGGCAACAGCTCGCCCTTGGCCCACTTGTCCGTCTGGTCGTAGTAGTGCGCGTTGTACGCGTGCCCCGACGCACCGGTCAGGTTTATCCACCGCGACTTGTCGAGGTCGTCGAGGTTGACGACCATCCGCATCGACGGCACCCAGATCACGTCGTACCCGCCGGCCGCGTTCCAGCCCGCGGCGTTGACCGCGGCCTCGCCGCCCGCCAGGTTCCAGGGACCGCGGTTGAGCATCCACCGGACGATGCCCGGGCCGTCCTTGCCGAGGGTCTGGTTCTTCAGGTTCAGCTGGTGGAGGCGGCCCCAGCTCCAGGAGTTGACGTCCTTGCCGAGCTTGGACGTCAGCTCCCAGCGGGCGTCCTTCATGGCCATGGCGAGCAGGTCGTCACGGTTGCGGGCGCCGGGGTTGGTGCGGGTGCCGTTGGTCTTCCACCACTCGTTGTCCGGCTTGTCGAGGATGCCGCGCACGACCTCGGACCAGCGGTCGCCGCCGTCGGGCTGCGCCGCGTCCGGGTCCCGCTCGCCGCACTCCCAGACCAGCCGGGTGTTGCCGTTGAGGTCCTCCTGGGGACCTGCGTCGTTGGCCGGGCGCACCCGCAGGCACTGGCCCTTGACCCGCAGTTCCTTGGGCAGCTTGTTGCCGAAGGCGAGCTTGAGGACGTTGCGCCAGACCGCGTTGAAGTACGCGGCCGCCGGGGAGTCGGCCTCCTGGGTGTAGTCCCAGTCCTTGAGCAGGGCCTGCGCCTCGCGGACGTACTTGGTCTCGCGCTCGTTGGCGCCCTTGACGTTGATCTTGAGCAGGTACGGCGTCAGCAGCTTGGCGATCTCGCTGGTGTTGTCCAGCTGCATCTTCTGCATGTCGTCCGTCGAGATCTTCCCGCCGTCCTTGATCTTGGACTGGATCAAGTCGTTTATCCGCTGGCTGCGGGTGCCGTAGCTCCAGTCCGAGGTCAGCTTCTCCGGGTAGTCCTTGCCGGCGACCGCCTGGTTGGCGGTGACGATGTAGCCGCTCTTGGGGTTGTAGTCCCAGGGCAGCTCGGACTGCGGGATCCAGTTCTTCCACTGGTAGGCGGAGTCCCAGCCGGGGGCCGGGTAGCGGCCGTCGCCCTTGCCGCGGACGGGGATGCGGCCCGGGGCCTGGTAGCCGATGTTGCCCTTGGTGTCCGCGTAGATCAGGTTCTGCGAGGGCACCTCGAAGTCGGCGGCGGCCTTGCGGAACTCGGTGAAGTCCTTGGCCTGGTCGATCCCGAAGACCGCGTCCATCGTCTTGCCCGGGTCCAGCGCCGTCCAGCGCAGCGCGATGGCGTAGCCCTCGGCGCGGTCGGGGGCGGGGTCCTGGACGGGCGCGTCCTGGCCGACCGTGGCGAGCTCGTCGTTGCGGTCGGAGACGATCGGACCGCTGTTGGTGGAACGGACGGTGATCTCACGGTCCTTGCCGCCCGCGACCTTGATGGTCTCCTTGCGGGTGGTGAACGGGACCTGCTTGCCGTCGTAGAGGTAGGTGTCGGCGGTGACCTTCTCCAGGTAGAGATCGGAGACGTCGGCACCCATGTTCGTCATGCCCCAGGCGATGTCCTGGTTGTGGCCGATGACGATGCCGGGCATGCCGGAGAAGGAGTAACCGGCCACGTCGAAGGGGCACTCGGCACTGGCCTTGTTGCAGTGCAGGCCCATCTGGTACCAGAGCGAGGGCATCTGGGGCGCCAGGTGCGGGTCGTTGGCCAGCAGCGGCTTGCCCGTGGTCGTGTACTTGCCGGAGACGACCCAGGAGTTGGAGCCGATGCCGTTGCCGCTCGGGCCCAGCAGCGCCGGGACCTTGTCGAGCGAGCCGGACAGCGCGGACAGGCTGGTGCGCAGGCCGTTGGCGGCGGAGCCGCCGGTGGCCGGGTTCGCGGTGCCGTTCTGCGTGGCCGTGGCCGGGGTGCCCTTGGGGTCGAAGGTCTTGGTGGCGGGGTCGACCGCGCCGCCGTCGACGATCGGCTGGTTCCGGTCGTACGGGTACGCCGGGTACAGCTCCTCGATCTGCTTCGGGCTCAGCCGGGCCGCGGCGAGCGAGCGGTCGATCTCGTCGCGCATGTTGCCGCGCAGGTCCCAGGCCATGGCCTTGAGCCAGGCGACCGAGTCGACCGGGGTCCACTGCTCGGGCTTGTAGTCGTTCTGGAACTCCAGGGCCGCGTACTCGACCGAGAGGTCCTTGCCCTTGTGGTCCTTCAGGTAGGCGTTGACGCCGTCGGAGTACGCCTGGAGGTACTTCTTGGTGGCCGGCGACAGCTTGGTGTCGTACTCCTCCTGAGCCACCTTCCGCCAGCCCATGGTGCGCAGGAAGGCATCGGACTCCACGGTGGAGTCGCCGAACATCTCGGAGAGCCGACCGGCCGTCAGATGGCGGCGGACGTCCATCTCCCAGAACCGGTCCTGCGCCTGGACGAAGCCCTGGGCGCGGAACAGGTCCTCGGCGTTGTCCGCGTAGACCTGCGGAATGCCGTTGCCGTCGCGCACCACCTTGACCTGGCCCGACAGCCCCTTGAGCTGCAGCGTGCCGTTGGTCTTCGGGAACGAGGCGCGCACCGTGCCGATGCTCCAGTACGAGCCGTAGGCGACGCCCGCCACGAGCAGCAGCACGAGGGTGATCACGAGCAGGCGGCCGCGTCGGCCTTTCTTCTTCTTACCGGAAGGGCCGGTCTTGTTGGCGGGCATCGCTGTCCTTGCTGTCCTTCGCGGGGCAGGGGGTCCGGGAGTGCTGGAAGCAACCATAGGCGCAGGGCGTCGGGCCACCCGACGCGGAGTCACACCCGGCGCCCGAGCGCCCGGGAAGCGATCGTCAACGAAACGCGTTAAGAACCCGTAAAATATTAGATTAGGAAATGAAGCTTCCCGTTGCCCGTGATGCTCGTGACTCGTGAAGGGACCGGCCCCTGACTGTCGACCACCTCAACGAACTCCTGCTCATCTGCTCGCTCGTGCTGCTCGTCGCAGTGGCCGCGGTGCGGGTCTCCTCACGCAGCGGGCTCCCCAGCCTGCTGATCTATCTGGGCATCGGCGTGGCCATCGGCCAGGACGGCATCGGTGTCCACTTCAACGACGTCGGCCTGACCCAGGTCATCGGCTACGCCGCCCTGGTCGTGATCCTCGCCGAGGGCGGTCTCGGCACCAAGTGGCACGAGATAAGACCGTCGCTGCCCTCCGCCGCCGTGCTCTCCACCCTCGGCGTCGCGATCAGCGTCGGTGTCACCGCCGCGGCCGCGCACTGTCTCGCCGGCATGGAATGGCGCCAGTCGCTGATCATCGGCGCGGTCGTCTCGTCGACGGACGCCGCCGCGGTCTTCTCCGTCCTGCG
Source organism: Streptomyces sp. NPDC002536 (assembly GCF_053594995.1). Taxonomy (NCBI): domain Bacteria; kingdom Bacillati; phylum Actinomycetota; class Actinomycetes; order Kitasatosporales; family Streptomycetaceae; genus Streptomyces; species Streptomyces sp. NPDC002536. The sequence goes on along the minus strand of NZ_JBSFWU010000082.1, from coordinate 4,564 downwards.
CAACGTCCCGCTGCCCGCCCGGCTCACGGGTGTGCTGGAGGCGGAGTCCGGATTCAACGACGCCCCCGTCGTCATCCTCGTCGTCGCCTTCTCGGCCGCCGGACCCGTCGACCACTGGTACCTCCTGGTCGGCAAGATCGCCCTGGAGCTGGCCATCGGCGCGGGCGTCGGCATCGCGACCGGCCTCGTCGGCGCGTACACGCTGCGCCGGGTGGCACTGCCCGCCTCCGGTCTGTACCCGATCGCCGTCATGGCCATCGCCACCGCCGCCTACGCGGGCGGCGCCCTGGCCCACGGCTCCGGCTTCCTCGCGGTCTACCTGGCCGCGCTGATCCTCGGCAACGCCAAGCTGCCGCACCAGCCGGCCACGCGGGGCTTCGCCGAGGGGCTCGGCTGGATCGCCCAGATCGGCATGTTCGTCCTGCTCGGCCTGCTCGTCACCCCGCACGAGCTGGGCGCGGACATCCTGCCCGCGCTCGTCGTGGGGCTGGTGCTGACCATGGTGGCCCGCCCGCTGTCCGTCTTTCTCAGCACGGCGCCCTTCCGCACGCCCTGGCAGGAGAAGGCCCTGCTGTCCTGGGCGGGGCTGCGCGGGGCGGTGCCGATCGTGCTGGCCACCATCCCGATGGTGGCCGAGGTGGACGACAGCAGGCGGATCTTCAACATCGTCTTCGTGCTGGTGATCGTCTACACCCTGGTCCAGGGCCCGACGCTGCCATGGCTGGCCCGCCGGCTCGAACTGGGCGACAACGAGGCCGAGGACCTCGGGATAGAGTCCGCTCCCCTGGAGCGGCTGCGCGGCCACCTGCTGTCGGTCGCGATACCCGACGGCTCCCGCATGCACGGCGTGGAGGTCTCGGAGCTGCGGCTGCCCGCCGGGGCCGCGGTCACCCTCGTCGTCCGGGACGGGACGAGCTTCGTCCCGTCCCCCTCGACCGTCCTGCGGCACGGGGACGAACTGCTGGTGGTGGCCACGGACCCGGTCCGCGACGCCACCGAGAAACGACTGCGGGCGGTCGCCGAGGGCGGCAAGCTGGCCGGCTGGCTGGGGGTGCAGCGGGCCTCGGCCGACGACAGCGGACCGCAGGATGTGACCGGGGCCATAGGCACAGCAAAGCGACCCCGTATGATAAAGAGGAAGTAATCAACAACTTCCCCAATCGAACCAACTCTGCCTGATGCAGAGCTGGCGCGACCGCACGGCGGCCGCGGCTGCGCAACCAAGGCGGCCGGAGCGGTATCTACCACGGTCCTGCGCGAGAGGACAGCTCTCGGCGCGCACCGTGCGGTCGCCCGTGCGGTGCGTGCTACCAGGCGGCGGAAAGGCCCGGACCGTGGCTGACACGGTCGACACCGCCGGGGCACGCCCCGGATACGGCAGGCTGCTGCGCACGCGCGGCGCCTGGACCTTCCTCCTGCCCGGCTTCTTCGCCCGGCAGCCGTTCGCGATGCTGACCATCGGCATCCTGCTGCTGGTCCAGGACACCACCGGCTCGTACACCACCGCGGGCGCCGTCTCGGCGACCGCGGGGGTGTCGATGGCCCTGTTCGCCCCGCAGGGCGGCAAGCTCGCGGACCGCTTCGGACAGGGCGCGGTACTGGTCCCCGGCGTCATCGTGCACGCCGCCGCGATCTCGCTGCTGATCTCCCTCGCCCTGGCGGACGCCCCGCTGTGGGCGCTGTTCGCCGCGGCGGTGCCCGCCGGTGCGTCCACCCCGCAGGTCGGCCCGATGGTGCGGGCCCGCTGGGCGGCCAAGCTGGAGGGCTCGCCGCTGATGGCCACGTCGGCGGCCTTCGAGTCCGTCACCGACGAGTTCACGTTCGTGATCGGCCCGGTGCTGGCCACCGCGCTGTGCACGGGCATCCACCCGGCGGCCGGCCTGGTCGCCGAGGCGGCACTGACCCTCTTCGGCGGCCTGCTGTTCGCCGCACAGCGGCGGACGCAGCCGCAGCCGAGCCGTTCGCACGGTGCGGGCGGGACCGGGGAGAAGGGCCGCTCGGCGCTGTCCGTCGCGGGCGTCCGCGTGCTGGCCGTGATCTTCCTGGGCATCGGCTCGGTCTTCGGCGGCATGCAGGTCTCGCTCGCCGCCTTCACCAAGGACATCGGCGAGCCCGGCCTGAACGGCCTGCTCTACGGCATCTTCGCGGCCGGCAACATGACCGCGGGCATCATCTGCGGCGCCGTCGCCTGGCGCAGCAGCCCGCAGCGCCGGCTGCTGATCGCCTACCCTCTGCTGGTGCTGGCCACCAGCCCGCTGTGGGCGGCGCACTCACTGCCGCTGCTGGGCGCGCTGGGCCTGGTCGTCGGCCTGTGCATCGCACCCGCGCTGATCACCGGCTTCACGCTGGTCGAGAAGCTGGTGCCGGCCGGCATGCGCACCGAGGCCTTCACCTGGCTGACCGGCTCGGTCGGCCTCGGCCAGGCGGCCGGAGCGGCCCTCGGCGGCAAGCTGATCGACGCGCACAGCCCGCACGCGGGCTTCCTGGTGCCGCTGATCGGCACGGCGCTGGCGCTGGCCGTCCTGCTGACGCTGCGCAAGGCGCTGGCGGTGCAGCCGGGGTCCGCTTCGCGGATCGCGGCGAGTGGGGTCGATCACCGCGAGCCGGTATCGGTGGACTGACGGGCAGGAATACTGCACTATGGACCGTCGTTAGCACTCATCGAGTGAGAGTGCCAGGAGGAGCAAGTGCCGACTTACCAGTACCAGTGCACCGAGTGCGGCGAGGGCCTCGAGGCGGTGCAGAAGTTCACCGACGACGCCCTGACCGTGTGCCCGCAGTGCGAGGGACGCCTGAAGAAAGTCTTCTCGGCGGTCGGCATCGTCTTCAAGGGCTCCGGCTTCTACCGGAACGACAGCCGCGGCGCGTCGTCCAGCAGCACGCCGGCCTCGTCGACGACCTCGACCCCGTCGACCGCGTCCAGCACGCCGTCGACCAGCACGTCGAGCAGCTCCTCCACCACGGCTGCCTGATCTTTCACGAGCGGAGCCCGTCGCCCCTTCGGGGACGGCGGGCTCCGTCGTGCTTGCGCCCCGCAGCGCCTAAGGTGAAGGCCATGGTCGACATCGGCACCGCGCGAGCGGACATAGGCGTGATCGGCGGCTCGGGGTTCTACTCCTTCCTGGACGACGTCACCGAGATCCAGGTCAACACCCCCTACGGCGCCCCCAGCGACTCCCTCTTCCTCGGCGATCTGGCAGGACGGCGCGTCGCCTTCCTGCCGCGGCACGGACGCAGCCACTCCGTGCCCCCGCACCGGATCAACTACCGCGCCAACATCTGGGCGCTGCGCTCCGTCGGCGCCCGGCAGGTGCTGGGGCCCTGTGCCGTGGGCGGGCTGCAGTCCGCGTACGGGCCGGGCACGCTGCTGGTGCCGGACCAGCTCGTGGACCGGACGAAGTCGCGTACGCAGACGTTCTTCGACGGCGAGCCGCTCCCGGACGGCACCGTCCCCCACGTCGTGCACGCCACCTTCGCCGACCCCTACTGCCCCGCCGGCCGCACCGCGGTCGTGGCGGCGGCGCGCGGGCGCGGCTGGGAGCCGGTGGACGGCGGCACGATGGTCGTGATCGAGGGGCCGCGCTTCTCGACCCGGGCCGAGTCCCGCTGGCACGCGGCGCAGGGCTGGTCCGTGGTCGGCATGACCGGGCACCCCGAGGCCGTCCTGGCCCGTGAACTGGGCCTGTGCTACACCTCGATCTCCCTGGTCACGGACCTGGACGCGGGCGCGGAGACCGGCGAGGGCGTCTCGCACGACGAGGTCCTGCGGGTGTTCGCGGAGAACGTGGGACGGCTGCGCGAGGTCCTCTTCGACACGGTGAAGGCCCTGCCGGAGCCCGCCGACGCCGACTGCCTCTGCCGGCACGCGTACGACGGACAGGACCCCGGCATCACGCTCCCGTAGGCCCCCCGGCTCCCGTTTGCCGATTGGACAGACCGGCCAGAGTCTCTCGTATGTTGTGCAACCGGATCGGAATCTCGCATTCCGGTGTAGGTGCGTACAGAGAGGCTCTCCGGTGAGCGAGAAAAAGACAGGAGTCCTCGGCGGCTTCAAGGCGTTCCTGATGCGCGGGAACGTCATCGACCTGGCAGTCGCCGTGGTCATCGGCGCAGCGTTCACGAACATCGTGAACTCCGTGGTCAAGGGCGTGATCAACCCGGTCGTCGGGGCCTTCGGGACCAAGGACCTGGAGCACTACTCGTCCTGCCTCAAAGGCCCGTGCGTGCGGAACGCCGCGGGCGAGGTGACGGAGGGCGTCTCCATCCAGTGGGGCATGGTGCTCAGCGCCTCGCTCACCTTCCTGATCACCGCCGCGGTGGTCTACTTCCTGATGCTGCTGCCGATGAAGCGGTGGCAGGACCGTAAGGCTCCTGCGGAGGCGGAGGCGGCGAAGCCGGTGACCGAGGTGGAGCTGCTGACGGAGATCCGCGATGCGCTTGTCGCTGCGCGACGGGACGAGGGTCCGGGGGCGGTTCCGGCTCAGCGCTGAGTGCGGGTCGACTTGGGCTGGTCGCGCGGGGGGGCGCGTCCCCGTCGGGGGGCGGGGGGCGGGGGCGGCACCCC
>NZ_JBSFWU010000081.1:0-36068 GCF_053594995.1 Streptomyces sp. NPDC002536 | reverse complement strand
GTTCCCCGCGCCCCTTCGGGGCACGAACCGCGCCCCGTCAGGGGCGCGGGGAACTGCGCGACCAGCCACAGCCGGTCCGCAGTCGTCAAGCGACGGGCACACCCTCGGCGAGCCCCGCGAGAAGGGCGCCCGTGATCCGCGGCCCCTCCTGAGTGAGAACGGACTCCGCGTGGAACTGCATCGACGCGAAGTGCGGCCCCCGCAGGGCGTGCACCTCCCCGGTGTCGGGGTCGCGGCTCACCTCGACGGCACCGACCCCCGCGCACTCGGCCACAGCCTCCCCGCAACGCGCGGCGAAGGTGTTGTAGAAGCCGACGCGCTCGGTGCGGCCGAACAGGTCGATGCTGCGCTGGACGCCCTGATTGGGCACGGTCCGCCGGTGCAGCCTGAACCCCAGTTCCAGGGACAGCACTTGGTGACTCAGGCAGACGGCCAGGAACGGCCGCCGGTCCGCGAGCAGCGTCCGTATCGCCCCGCGCAGGTGCGCGATCTTCGGGTGGGACGTCTCGCGCGGGTCGCCGGGCCCGGGGCCCATGACGACCAGGTCGTACCCCTCGAAGGCGTACGGCTCGTCGAAGCGGCGCACGGTCACGTCGAGCCCCATGGCCCGCAGCTGGTGGTCGATCATCGAGGTGAAGGTGTCCTCGGCGTCGACGACCAGCACCCGCCGCCCCTCCAGCGCCGGGTGCGTGTGCTGCCGCCCGGAGCCCGAGGCCAGCCAGAAGCCGGCGATGGTGTCGTTGCGGCGGGCGAGCGCCTCCCGGACGCTGGGGTGCGCGCCGAAGCGGGCGGACGGGCCGGCCTCCAAGGCCGCGAGCAGCCCCGCCGCCTTGGCCCGGGTCTCGGCGACCTCGGACGCCGGGTCCGAGTGCCGGACGAGCGTGGCCCCGACGCCGATGCGCAGCCGCCCGGCGCGGTCGATGTCGGCGGTGCGGATGAGGATCGCGGAGTCCAGGGTGCGCGCGCCGCGCTCGTCGCGGCCGATGAGGGCGGCCACGCCGCTGTAGTAGCCGCGGCCCTGCGGCTCGTGCCGGCCGATGACGCGGCAGGCGCTCTCCAGCGGGCTGCCGGTGACCGTGGGCGCGAACATCGTCTCGCGCAGGATCTCCCGGACGTCCCGGTCGGTGGTGCCCTCGATGAAGTACTCGGTGTGCGCCAGCCGCGCCATCTCCTTGAGGTACGGGCCGGTGACGCGCCCGCCCGTGTCGCAGATGCGGGCCATCATCTTGAGCTCTTCGTCGACGACCATGTAGAGCTCGTCGGCCTCCTTGCGGTCGGCGAGGAAGTCCATGACCTCGGGCAGGCTGGGCCCGGCGGCCGGGTAGCGGTAGGTGCCGCTGATCGGGTTCATCACGGCCCGCCCACCGTGCACGCTGATGTGCCGCTCGGGCGTGGCCCCGACGAACGTGCGCTCGCCGGTGTGCACGAGGAACGTCCAGTACGCGCCGGACTCGCGCTCCATGAGCCGCCGGAAGAAGGTCAGCGCGTGCGCGGTGCCGTAGCCCGTGATGTCGGCGGTGAAGGACCGCTTGATGACGAAGTTGGCGCCCTCCCCCTCGCCGATCTCCTCGGCGATCACCCGCCGGACGGTCTCCGCGTACGCGTCGTCGTCGACGTCGAAGTGCTTGCCGGTGAGGGCGATCGGGACGTCGGGTATCCGGGCGAGCACCTCGGCGACGGGCAGCACGGACTTCTCCGTGACCGACATGGCGAGCAGCGGGGAGCCGTCGTCGGCGCCGGTGAACCCGCGCTCGGCGATCTGGCGGTAGGGGACGAGGACGAGGACGTCGTCGCTGTCGTCCACCGGAAGGTCCGCGAGGGTCTCCGGGGCGGTGACGCGACCGGCGAGCACGTCGAGCGTGCCCGGTCCGGCGGTCTCGGGCCGGTGGAGGAGGGCGAAGGCGGCGGGCGGCCGGGGGCCGAGAATGCGGTCGAGCAGGCCGTCGTTCATGCGGCTGCCACCAGTGTTTCGGTGGTGGCCACGACCGCGCACCGCTCGGCGGCGTACGTGAGGGCCATGCGGTGGTACTCCTCGGAGAAGTCGGCGACGGCGTCGGCGGCGACGAAGGCCTGGATGTCGTTGGTGTAGGCCTCGACGGCGGTCATCAGGACGCCGACGTGCGCATAGACACCGGCGATGATCAGCTGGTCGCGGCCGGCGGCGCGCATGCGGTCGAGCAGCTCGGACTTGAAGAAGGCGCTGTAGCGCCACTTGGTGAACACCCAGTCGCCCGGGGCGGGCGCCAGCGGCTCGACGACCTGCCGGTCAGCGGGGTCGACGCGCATGCCGGGGCCCCAGAAGTCCTTGAGCAGCCCGCGCTGTTCGTCCGTCATGCCGCCGGGCTGCGCGGTGTAGGCGACGGGCATCCCGAGCGCCTGCGCGGCGCGGCGGAGGCGGGTGGCATTACGGACCAGCTCGCCGCCGATTCCCTCCGGGAGGGGGCGGAGGAAGTACCGCTGCATGTCGTGCAGCAGCAGAACGGCACGGGAGGGATCGGGGGCCCACTGGGCCGTGTTGCGGGGCAACTGGTCGGAGGCGGGCATGGGGTAGGAGGCGATCGGGGGGATGCCGGGCATGAGGGTTCCTTGACGTCGACGATGAGGTTCGGGGTGCGCCCCGAAGGGGCGCGGGGAACTGCGCGACCAGCCACAGCCGACCCGCAGTCGAATGCTCAACGCCCCAACGTCGCCCCGCCGTCCACGGTCAACTCATGCAGCGTGATGTGCCCCGCCTGCTCGGAGAGCAGAAAGACCACGGCCTGGGCAACATCTTCCGGCTGGGCCAACTTGCCGAGCGGTATGCCGAGTTTGAACGTCTCCAGGTTGCCCTCGACCGTGCTCCGCACGGTCACCCGCTCCGTCCACATCGAGCTCAGCATCGGCGTATCCGTCGACCCCGGTGCCACCACGTTGCACCGGATCCCGTACTGCGCCACCTCCAGCCCCAGCGACTTGGTGAACATCGCGGCCGCCGCCTTCGAGGCCGCATATGCGGCCATCCCCTGGCGCGGCGTGCCGGCCGCGTTCGACGCCACCGTCACGATCGCCCCGCGCCGCCGCGCGGTCATGTGCCGCACCACGGCCCGGGACATGTGGAACACGCCCTTGACGTTGACCGAGAACAGGGCGTCCCAGTCCTCCTCGCCGAAGTCCGCGACCGCGCCCGTCCGCAGCACGCCGGCCGCGTTGACCAGGCTCTCCACCGGGCCCAGCCGGTTCTCGGCCTCGTCGACGACCGCCGCGACGCGCGCCGCGTCGGTGACGTCGCACACGAACCCCTCGGCCCGCACCCCGGCGGCGTCCAGCGCGGCCACGGTGCCCCGCAGGGCCTCCGCGTCGCGGTCGACGGCCGCGATCGCCACGCCGTCCCCGGCCCGGCCCAGCGCCAGTGCCACGGCGGCCCCGATGCCGCTCGCCGCACCAGTCACGAGGGCGGTTCCCGTCTTCTCCACTCTCGTCCTCTCCACGGTCACTCCTCCCGTCAGCCCTGCCACGCGGAGACCACCGCGACGGCCTGCCGCGGGTTGAGCCGCGGATCGCAGAAGCTGGTGTACTTGTCGCCCACGCGCCCGACCGCCGAGGCGTCCGTCGCGCACTCGGTCACGTCGTCCGGCGTGGTCTCCAGATGCAGACCGCCCGCGACACCGCCCGCCGTGCGCACCGCGTGCTGGAAGTCGCGGACTTCGCGGACGACCGTGTCCACGAGCCGGGTCTTGAGCCCGTCCGGACCGGTCACGGTGTTGCCGTGCATCGGGTCGGTGAGCCAGACGACCGGGTGCCCGGCGTCCCGCACCGCCGCCGCCAGCGGCGGCAGCCGGTCGGCCACGACATCGGCCCCCATGCGGGCGATGAGGGTCAGCCGGCCCGGCTCCCGGTCCGGGTCGAGCAGCGCGCACAGCTCCAGCAGCTCGTCCGTGCCCATGCCCGGACCGACCTTGCAGGCCACGGGGTTGGCGACCTCGGCCAGCAGGGCCACGTGCGCGCCGTCGGTGCGCCGGGTCCGCTCGCCGATCCACGGCCAGTGCGTGGACGTCAGCCAGGCCCGCCCCTCCTCGTCCCGCCGGACGAGCGGCAGTTCGTAGTCCAGCAGCAGCGCCTCGTGGCTGGTCCACACCGGCGGGCAGATGCCCGAGCGGTGGGCGGGGGCGTGCCAGCCCAGGTGGGTCATGGCCTCCTGCGCGGCCAGGTAGCAGGTCAGCAGCCGCTGCGGATCCGGACGGCGCCGCTCGGGGTGCGGCTCGGGGTCGTTGACCAAATGGCCGCGATAGACGGGCAGTTCGGCGCCACGCACCTGCTCGACCGGGCTGGACCGCGGCTTGGCGAACTGGCCGGCGATGCGCCCCACGCGGACCACCGGCCGGTGCGTGGTCATCCTCAGGACGCCGGCCAGGACGTCCAGCAGCCCGGCCTTGCGGGCGACGTACCCGGCCGTGCACTCCGCCGGGTCCTCCGCACAGTCGCCGGCCTGCACGACCTGCGCCTCGCCACCGGCCACCCGGGCCAGGTGGGCACGCAGGGTGCGGATGTCGGAGGGCCGCACCAGCGCGGGGAGGGCGGCCAGTTCCTCGCGCACCTGCCGGACCTGCGGTGCGGCGTCGCCCCAGTCGGGCTGCTGCAGGGCGGGTCTCAGTCTGGCGTCGAGCAGTGCATTGTTCACGGGAAGTCTCCAGGGCCGATGAAGCCGGTGAGGGAGGCCGGAAAGGATGCGGCCGTCAGACGGCCGCGGCCTCGAAGCCCCGGCGGAGCGCGGTCGTGATCTCGACGACCCGGCGCGACTGGTAGGCGATGGCGGCGAGATTGTCCTCGTCGACATTGCCCGGCTCGTTGCGCGAAACGCTGCTGACGCCATAGGGGTTGCCATTCGTGGGCGCCAGCTGGATCGCGTCGGCCACGCCCGGCGGCACGACAATGGCGCCCCAGTGGTAGAACGCATTGTTCAGCGCGAGAATCGTGCTTTCCTGGCCGCCGTGCAGAGTGGCGGTGGAGGTGAAGGACGACATCACCTTGTTCACCAGGCCGCGGCGGCTGTGCAGCGGCAGCGTGGTGTCGATGAACTGCTTCAGCGGGCCCGAGGGAAGTCCGTAGCGGCCGGGCGTTCCCCACAGCACCGCGTCGGCCCAGTCGAGGTCGTCGAGCGTGGCCTCCGGAATGTCACGGGTGGCCGCCACGTGCTCGGTCCATGCGGCATTCCAGGCGTCGTTGCCCGGCACGATCGTCTCCGCGAGGTCGGAGACCTTGCGGAGCCGGACCTCGGCGCCGGCCTTTTCCGCGGATTCCGCCGCGGCCTCGGCGAGCCGGTGCACATTTCCGGTCGAGGAGGAGTGGATGACGGCAAGCTTGATCATGAAGGTGATGCCCCTCGGCGGGTGACGGACGGGGATGAACGGATCTGATCGATCTGATCCCGATGCTGCAAGGACGCCGCGGAAACTGCCAGGTGGGCCGGGGGAGTTCGCCGGACTCCGTCAAAAGGCGGGAGATCCATCAAGTCCGCGTCCGGATGGTGATGGACCGTGTACGACCGTCCGGGAACCTCTGGTTCGAATCCTGGACGTTCTTTATCCTGATTCCCGCCCCCCCAGCCTTCAGCCGTCGGACACCAGCCCACAACCCAACAGCTCACAGGAGCCGGACCAATCCATGACAGAACGGGAGTCGACCGCCGCCGGCGGAGATCTGGACCGACTGACGGCGGAAGGGGTGTCGCCGTGGCTCGACGGCGCCGGCAGACGGTTCCTCGCGTCGGGCGGGCTGGCGGACCTGGTCCGGCACCGGGGGGTGCGCGGGGTGCGGCTGGACGTGACGGCACTGGACGATGCGGATCACGGCAATGAAGGCAATGGAGGCTATGCGGAGCAACTCCGCTTCCTCTCCCACCGCGACGTGCCCCGCGAGGCGGCGTTACGGGCCCTGATCGCGTGCGACGCGCGCCGGGCCTGCGACGACCTCCTGCCGGTGTTCGAGGCCACCCGGGGCCGGGAGGGCCACGTCTCGGTGGACGCCGGCCCGGACCCCCGGCCGGCCGACGCGGAGACCCTGGTCCGCGCGGTCAACAGGCCCAACGTACTGGTGAAGATCCCGGCCACCTCGCCCGCCGCCCTGGAGGCCGTCCGCGCATGTCTCGCGCGCAGGATCGGCGTCCACGTCACGGAGATCTTCTCCCTGCGCCGCTACGGGGAGGTGGCCGACGCCTACGCCTCCGGCCTGGAGCGCGCCCGCTCCGTGGGACACGCCCTCTCCGGCATCGCCTCCGTGGCGGAGCTGCCCGTGGGCCGTTTCGACACCGAAGTGAACCGCCGGCTGGCCCGGTTGGGCACCCCGCAGGCACGCGCCCTGCGCGGCGAGGCGGGCCGTGCGGCGGCGCGGATGGTGTACGACGCGTACGAGGAACGCCTGGGCGGGGACCGCTGGGCGTCCCTGGCCGCGTCCGGTGCCCGCCCGCAGACGGTGATGTGGTCCGGGCTGCACTGCGTGGAACGTTTTGTGGCCTGGGGCACGGCGGTGGCGCTGCCCCAGGGGGCCGGGGTGTGCCCGTTCGGCCTGGAGGGCGACACGTTGAGCGGCCGCGAGGCGGCGGGCCGGGCGGTGTGGGGAGCGTTGGGCAGGCTCGGGGTCGGGTACGGGGCGGTGTGCCGGCTGCTGGAGGAGGAGAGCGCGGAGACGGCGCGGGGGAACTGGCGCCGGGTGCGGGGAGCGGTGGGGGAACGGCTGACGGGCCCGCAGCTGCTGCGGTCGTGAGGGCCGTGACCCTTCCGGCAGCGGAAACCCTGAATTCCAGCCGCCGCAATTGAGGGTTTTTGCTGCCGGAACGATGTCGAGATCCGCGGGACGGCTCCGACTTCCCGGTGAATCGACACAAGGAGCGCAGACATGAAGTACCTCATGATCATGCAGGTCGACCAGGATGTCCTGGAGGCCCTCACCGAGGACGAGCGGAAGCTGGTGATGGACGGGCACGCCGCCTTCCTGAAGACCACGCAGGAATCGGGGGAGTTCATCCTCACCCAGGCGCTCGCCCACCCCGCGCACTCGACCGTCGTGACCGGCACGGGCGGCACACCGGTCGTCACCGACGGGCCGTTCATCGAGGCCAAGGAGTTCATGGGCGGCTTCTACCTGGTCGACTGCGAGAGCAAGGAACGGGCGATCGAGATCGCCAAGCTCATTCCGGACACCCGGATCAAGGGCCTGTCCGTCGAGATCCGCCCGGCGATGGACTCGTGCGGCGCCGATCTGTGAGCAGGGGGACCGAGGACCTGCTGCGCAGCCTGGCGCCGCAGGTCCTCGGGACGCTCGTGCGCAGGCACGGCCAGTTCGAGGCCTGCGAGGACGCGGTCCAGGAGGCGTTGCTCGCGGCGTCGGTGCAGTGGCCGGAGGAGGGGGTGCCGGACAGGCCCGCGGGCTGGCTGGTCACGGTCGCCGGCCGGCGGCTGACCGACCAGTGGCGCAGCGAGGCGGCCCGCCGGGAGCGCGAACTGGCCGCCGGCGCGGAGCCGCCGCCGGACGACGACCCGTCCCGGCACGTCGACGACACGCTGCGGCTGCTGTTCCTGTGCTGCCACCCGAAGTTGTCGGCGCCGTCGCAGGTGGCGCTGACGCTGCGGGCGGTCGGCGACCTCACGACGGCCCAGATCGCGCGCGCGTTCCTGGTGCCGGAGGCCACGATGGCTCAGCGGATCAGCCGGGCGAAGCAGACGATCAGGGGCGCCGGTTTCCCGGACGGCCCCGAGCGGCTGCCGGCGGTGCTGCAGGTGCTGTACCTGATCTTCAACGAGGGTTACACCGCCACCTCCGGGCCCGACCTGCAACGGGCCGGACTGTCCGCGGAGGCCGTCCGGCTCGCCCGCGAGGTCCACCGCCTGCTGCCGGAAGAGGGGGAAGCCGCCGGGCTGTTGGCGCTGATGCTGCTCACCGATGCCCGGCGGGCTGCGCGCAGCGTGGACGGGCGGCTGGTGCCGCTCGCCGAGCAGGACCGCAGCCGGTGGGACCGGGCACGGATCGAGGAGGGGGTCGGGCTCGTCACCGGCGCCCTGCCGAACGGGCCTGCCGGGCCGTACCTGTTGCAGGCCACGATCGCTGCGATCCACGACGAGGCGCCGTCGACCGAGGAGACGGACTGGGCCGAGGTGCTGATCCTCTACAAGCTCCTGGACCGGACCGCGCCGAACCCGATGGTCACCCTGAACCGCGCGATCGCGACCGCAATGGTCCACGGCCCGGCCGAGGGCCTGGCCCTGCTCGCCACGCTCGACGCCGACAAACGGCTCGCCGGCCACTACCGGCTGCACGCGGTGCGCGGACACCTGCTCGATCTGGCCGGCGAGCACGACCGGGCCCGCGAGCACTACCGGCAGGCGGCCAGGCTCACGTTGAGCCTTCCGGAGCGGGAGTATCTGCTGCGCAGGGCCGGGCGGTGAGAGCACCTTTCCAGTGTCAGGAACCAACGTTCCGAGCACCGCCCGGTGTTGGTTTCTGACGCCGAAGGGCATTTGGCCAGGGAAAACGCAACTTCGACAAGGCCCGCAGAGGCGGCTACCTTCACCTGGTCCTCGGCGACCGCCCACGGTCGCACGGGAGTTCCTTACCAGGGAGAGACGTATGCCCCGTCTTGCGCTGTACACGTTCGGCGTCCTGAAGTCGCCTCTCGCCGATCCCACACCTCTCACGAACGAGTTCTACGACATCGGCGCGGCCGTCTACCGGGAGTTCAGCCGGCACCCGGGGTACCTCGCCCATGCTGTACCGGCAGACGTCGACCGGGGCACACTCTTCGAGGCGGACTGGGGTGCCTGGGGAGAGTTCGCCGTACCGGCCTGGTACGGCAAGGGCCGTACGGTGGAAACCACCGCCCTGGCCGCGACCCTCTCGCTCTGGACCGACCTGCGCTCCGCCTTCGACGCCGTCTACACCGGTCTGCACCGTGAGGCGCTGAACAGGCGTTACGACTGGTTCGAGAAGACAGGACACCCGAATTACGTGTTCTGGTGGGTCTCCGACGACGTGATACCCACCTGGCAGGACGGGGTTTCCAGGCTGGAACACCTCCACGACCACGGCTCCGCGCCGCACGCCTTCACCTACCGCCACTCGTTCGCCCCGGAGGGGACTCCGATCCGGTAGCCGGGCCTCTCCGACAGCGGACACCGCACCTACGACCCCAGCGCCCGGTCCGTCAGCGCCCCCGCCACCCCCAAGTACCCGGCCGGGTCGCACAGTTCCGACAGCTCGTCCGCCGCGAAGTGCTCCGCGAGCACGTCCTGCAGAGCCCGTCCTCCGCTCCGGCACTCCTCCGCCGCCCGCGTCAGCACCCGCTTCGCCTCCGCCTTGCCCAGCCTCGGTGCCAGTACCGCCGCGATCCGTTCCGTCACCACCTGCGCGCCCGTCAGCGCGAGGTTCGCCCGCATGCGGTCCGGGTGGACGACCAGCCCTTCCGCCAGCTCCACGGCAGTGGCCGCCGCACCGCCCGTCAGGCGGAGGCACTCCCGGAGCAGCTGCCACTCCGCGTGCCAGACGCCCGCCGAGCGTTCGTCCTCGGTGACCAGACTCTGCGCCAACCCCACCGCGATCACCGGCACTTGGAGCGCCGCGCTCCGGACCAGCGTCGCCAGGACCGGGTTCTGTTTCTGCGGCATGGCCGACGAGCTTCCCCGTCCCGCGACCGGTGCCTCCGTGACCTCGCCCGTCTCCGTGCGGGTCAGGGCCAGTACGTCCACGGCGAGCTTCCCCAGCGCCCCCGCCGTGAAGGCCAGGGCCGAGCCCAGGTCGGCCAGTGGTGTGCGCAACGCGTGCCAGGGCAGGACCGGTGCCGCCAGCCCCGTCTCCTCCGCGAACGCCGCACGCAGCCGGTCCGTGTAGGCGGCGGCGTCCAGGACGCCCTCCAGTCGCGCGTACTCCACGTACCCCGCCAGCGTGCCCGCCGCGCCGCCGAGCGAGACCGGGAGCCGTTCCTGCACCTCCGCGAGGCGTGCGTCCGCGTCCAGCACCAACTGCCGCCAGCCGGCCGCCTTCAGGCCGAACGTCGTCGGGACCGCGTGCAGGGCCAGGGTGCGGCCTGCCATCGGCGTGTCCCGGTGCGCTGCCGCAAGTTCCCCCAGCGTCCCGGCCGTTCGCGCCAGGTCCGCCCGCACCAGCGCCAGCGTCCGCCGCGCCACCAGCATCGCGCCCGTGTCCAGGATGTCCTGGCTCGTCGACCCGCGGTGCACGTACTCCGCAGCCGTCGGGCTCGTCTCCGCGACGATCCGCGTGAGCGCCTGGACCAGACCCACGACCGGGTTGGCCGTCTCCCTCGCCGCCAGTGCCAGCCCCCGCAGATCCAGGCGGTCGGCCCGGGCCGCGGCCGTGATGGCGGCCGCGGCCTCGGTCGGCAGGGTGCCCAGGCGGGCCTGGGCCCGGGCCAGGGCGGCCTCCGCGTCGAGCATGGCCTGCAGCCATGCCCGGTCGCAGACGGCCGCCTCGGCGGGGGTGCCCGCGCGGACGGGGGAGAGAAGTCCGGCGTCCTCCTGGGCTTCGCTCACACGATCACCCCCGTCGGCTCCGACTCCGGGCGCACCGGGCGCAGCGCGGCCGGCACATGGGCCACCGGGGGCAGGGCCAGGACCGCGCGGGCCATCGCGTCGGAGTCGCCGAGCGTCACCGAGTCGACGCCGGGGCGGATGCCCGCCGCGGTGACCCAGTGCACGGCCTCGGTGGGGACGCCGTAGGCGAAGCGGCGCGGGTGGGCGCGGCCCCGTCCGTCGATGACGCGGTACGGGCGTTCGGTGACCGCGAGGCCGCCGGTCTCGTAGCTGCTGCCGGTGGCGGCGTCGATGCGGAAGGTCGTGATCTGGTCGGTGTTGAGCAGGTGCCGCAGCAGCGGGTCGGCGGTGCGGCGCAGGTCCGGCTCGGGCAGCCGGGCCTCGATCAGGACCTTGGAGCGGATCGGTTCGCCCGGCACGACGTCCGAGCTCGCCGTGAACGCCGCCGCCTCCGCCGTGTCGATGCGGACGACCGTGCCCGGGCCCGTCACCTCCAGCACCCCGGCCTCGATCAGCGCGATCATCTCCTCGATGCGCCGGGTCGGCGGGCCGATCGAGAGGAAGGCGTTGAGCGGGGTGTACCAGCCGTCGAGGTCGTCGCGGTGCGAGGTGCCTTCCAGGCCGCCGTGGTCGACGGCGAGGCGGATCTCGTTGCGGAGGTCGCGCATGACGTCCAGGGCGGCCTTGAGCGGGCCGCTGACGTTGCCGGCGCGGGCGGCGCGCACGTCCTCGGCGAGGTAGGACAGCAGCCAGGCGCGGAATTCCTCGCGGCTCCCGAACTCCCGGTCTCCGTACGGCTTGGAGAGCCGCTCCCAGCTCCAGCGGTCCGTTGCCGGGATGCGGTATTCGCCCAGCAGCGCCTCGCGCTCGTTCTCCTCCTCAAGAGCCAGGAACCGTACGGTGAACGGCTCGCGTTCGTCGGCGCGGCCCTGCGACTCCAGCAGGGTGCCGTAATAGACGCTCTCGACCTCGCGGGCGATGAGCGGCCACAGGTCGGTGCCGAAGCGGACGGGGATGCCGACGGCGGCGCGGTCGCGCAGCGTCGCGATGTGCTCGGGGGTGAGGAGGCGCGGGAAGTAACGCCCGTACGCGCCCTTCTCGTTCTCGCCGCGTGCGTGGTACGGGATGCCGCGCCGGGAGAAGGCGTACAGCTTCGGCTCCTGCCCCGACGGCCGGTACGTCAGGCGTCCCCGGGCGTCGCGGTCGAAGGTGCCGCCGCGTCCGGCCGTGAACAGGGCCATGTGGTCGAAGAAGTTGAGGCCCAGGCCGCGCAGCAGGACGGGCTCGCCGGGGCGGATCGTCGTCAGGTCGACGTCGGCCGGATTGGCGGGCGTGATGTAGCCGAGGTGGTGGATGCGCGCGAGGCTCGCGGTGTGGGCCTCGCGGGGCGAGAGGTGCGCGGGGACGTGGCCCAGGGCCATGACGATCGCGTCCAGCCGGTTCAGCCGGGTGCCGTCCTCCAGGCGGATGCCCTGCGGGCCGCCGGGGACGCCCTCGGTGTCCGCCATGGCCACCGCGTGCGAGCGGTGCACGACGACCTCGACGTGCTGCGGCGCCCGGTCCACGACCTGCTGGAAGCAGTCGTGCAGGTAGCGGCCGTAGAAAGCGCGCGTGGGGTACGTGTCGGGGCCCAGGCGGCGGGCCTCGGTGACGGTTTCGGCGTCGTGTCCCTCCGCCGCCCCGCTCTTCGCCCACTCGTAGAGGCTCGGGCCGGGCTCGATCGGGCCCTCGATCTGTGCGCTGTCGTCCGTGAAGACCGTGATCTGCGAGGCCACGGTGTTCATCAGGAGCTGGCGGGACTGCTCGGGCCGCCAGACCGTGCCGGCGCCGGGCGCTGCGGGGTCGACGACGTGCACGGTCACGGAGCGGTGCGAGGGCGTGGCGCGCTCGTTGGCACACAGCCGCTCCAGGACGGACAGGCCGCGCGGCCCGACGCCGACGATGCAGACCTCGATGCGGTCGGCGAGGTTCGCGTTCACAGCGGACTTCGCGTTCATACGGTGCTGCCCTTCCCGGCCTGGAGGAGCCTGGTGAGCTCCACGCGCTTGATCTTGGTGGTGGCGGTGTGCGGCAGGTCCTCCAGGCGCCACTGCACCGGGTCGGCCATGGGGGCGAGACCGCGGACGGCGGCCTGCCAGGCGACCTGGTCGAGGGGTTTGTCGTCCTTGGTGCAGACGACGGGGACGGCCGCGCCGTGCTCGCCCGGCACGATGATGACCTCGACGAGCTCGGGGAGCCGGGCGAAGAGGGTGTCCTCGACGGCCAGGGTGCTCTCGATGCCGGGGATCACGTCGATCTCGCGGTCGAGCAGGTGCAGACAGCCGCGCCTGGTGCGGTAGCCGACGTCGCCCATGCGCCACCAGCCGCCGTCGGCGGTCTGTTTCTCCCAGCGCTCGTGCTCGCCGAGGTAGGTGATGATCCGGCCGTCGCTGCGGACCTCGATGTTGCCCGGGTTGGTGCGGGACGGCGGGTTGCCGTCGCGGCTGACGACGCGCACGCCCGTCATCCCGGGGAACGGCACGCCGACGCAGCGCCCGTCGGCCTCCGCGCCGCGGCCCTTGGTGTACGTGCGGGCGGCGATCGGGCCGACCTCGCTCTGCCCGTACGCCTGGGCGAACAGGGGGTGTTCGCGCCGCGAGGCGCCGAGCAGCCGGTGCACGGTGCGCGGGTGGATGGCGTCGAAGGTGCTGCTGAAGTACTTCACGTTCGCGAGCGGCTGCCGCGGGTCGTCCACGAGCTCTTCCCAGCGCATGAACGAGTTGGGGTGCGCCTCGATGAACCCGGGCGGCGCCTGGGCGAAGATCTCGCCCACGACGGCCGGGTCGTCGTCGCGGAGCACGATGAGCGGGTGTCCCTGCAGGACGGCGATGGGCATGGCCGTGAACATACGCGAGTGCACGAACGACACGTGCACGGCGAGCGGTTCGCACTTTCTGACGAAGGCCACGACGGAGGCCTGCGGCCGGTAACGGGCCTGGAACGTACGGCCCGTGTGCACGGCGAGCTTGGGCGTGCCCGTGGTGCCGGAGGTGTGCGTGACGAGGGTGGGGTGGTCCGGCGACATGGCGACGGGCGCGACACGGGGGGACCCGGCGAGCGAGGCCAGCGTGGTGGCGCCGGCGTGGCTGCCGGAGGTGAGGAGCACCTGCTCGGCGAGGCCGAACACGGTGTCCGGGAGGTCGTGTTCGAGCTTCGCCCCGTCGGTGACCAGGTGCGGCCGGTCGACGCGGCGGACGAGCTCGGCGACGGTTCCGCCGTCGAGCTTCGACGACAGCAGCACCGGGACGGCGCCGATGCGCGCCACGGCGCAGGCGAGGAGGGAGATGTCGAAGCCGTCGGTCTTGTGGACGACCACGTGCTCCCCGGGCCGCACCTTCGCGGCCCACAGCCGGGAGGCGAAGTCGTCGACCAGCGCGGCGACTTCGGTGAGCGTGAGCCGTGTGCCGAGCTGCGGGGCGATGTCGAGCGTGTGGTCCAGGACCACCGGGCTCGCCGGGTGCCGGGCCGCGGCGCGGTCGAAGAGCGTGCCGAGCCGGATTCCCTTGTTGCCGATGCGCTGGAGAATCACCGGCCGCTCTTTTCGGACTTCTCGATGACGGCCTTGATACGGGCGAGTGTGATGTCCAGGTCGTCGACGAGTTTCGCGGACCAGTCGTGCACGAAACGGCGGCGGCCGTCCTCGTCCAGGCCGGCGACTATCTTGTGGATTCCCTCGGTGGCGTGGCCCATCCGGAAATGGTGGGTGAGGACGGAGGCGCCGTCGCCGGCGGGCTCGATGTCGAATCCCCAGAGGCTTTCCTGGTTCTCCCGGGCGTGCGTGAGCATCACCCACCGGAACGTCCGGCCCGGCTCGGCCGCCACCACGCGGGCCTCGGTGTACCAGGTGCCCCGCACGAGCGGGGCCCAGGCGACGACGTCCTCGCTGCGCAGGTTCTCGCCCCGGAACACGGAGCCCACGGCGGCCGGCTCCCCGATCCATTCGCCGCCCCGGCATTCGGGGCTCCATTCGGAACTGCGGCGCAGGTCGCTCACGACGGAATAGATTTCGAGGGGGGAGGCCGATACGCGCGTTTCCGCGCGGACCTCGAAAAGGGGGCTGGAATCGATGATGGATTCGCTCATGGCATTTACGATGCCGGGGGTTTGCGGGGCGGGTCAAAGGTGCGGGTGGATTGTTGTCAAGTCTGGGCTGTGCCCCGTCAGGGGCGCGGGGAACTGCGCGACCAGCCACGCACGGCCCGCACTTTCGACAGGGGGCTGGGGGCTTGCCCCCAGGAAACGGCGAAAGTGGGGGCACCTCCCAGCGGTAGCTGGGGGAGGGACCGGGGCACCCCCTACCCACCCACCCGCAGCACCAACTTCCCCCGCACCTCGCCCGCTTCGATCCGCCGATGCGCCTCAGCCGCCGCGCTCAGCGGCAGCACCTCCACGGCCCGCGGCCGCAAAAGCCCAGCTGCCATCAACCTGTTGATGGCAGCTGCGGCCTCCGCCAACTCACTCGTCGTCGCCTGCGAGATCGCAAAGCCGATCACGGAACAGTCCTTCAGATACAGCGGCCCCACCGGCAGCACCGGCCGGGTGCGCAGCCCGGCCATCACCACCACCCGCCCCCGTTTCGCCAGCAACTCCACGGCCGACGGCAGGTCGTTCCGCGCCGACGTGTCCACGTACACGTCGATCCCGCCGGGGTACGACGCCTGCGGGTCCCGGTAGTCGATCACCTCGGACGCGCCCAGCGAGCGGCAGTACTCCGCATCGTCGGCCCGGGCCGTGGCAACGACCCGGGCCCCGGCCTGCGCCGCCATCACCACCAGCGCGCTGCCCACGTTGCCCGCCGCCCCGGCGATCAGGACCGTCTCGCCGGCCCGCAGCCGGCCGTGGGTGAACAGGGCCAGGTACGCCGTGGCGGCCGGGTGGGCGAGGGCCGCCGCCTCGACGGGGTCCACGCCGTCCGGCAGGCGGTAGAGACGGTCGGCCGGCACGACCACGCTCTCGGCCGCGGCGCCCTGCCGTCCGTCGTGGCCCATGCTGTTGCACCACACACGGTCCCCGGGGCGGAACCCGGGTGCCCCGGGGCCGGCCTCGGCCACCGTGCCGACGAGGTCACGTCCCACGACGAACGGGAACGCGACCGGGGTGCGCCAGGCACCCGAACGCACGAAGGTGTCCACGTGGTTGACGGCGGTCGCCGTCACCTCGACCACCACATCGGTGGGTCCCGGCTGCGGAACGGGCAGTTCGCCGTAGCGGATGACCTCCGGCGGCCCGAGCTCTTCTGTGTAAGCGGCGCGCATGATCACCGCCCCATCGTGGCACCGGGTGCGGCAGCCGGCAGGGTTTTGCCCGCCGGTCTGTCAAGTCGGCCGGCCCCGATTGACCCAGGGTTCTGCTCCTCAAGTGGCCCGCATTCCTGGTCCAGTGGCCGGTTAGGTTCGGTGCATGACGAGAACCGCCACCGCCACCACCGTCGACTTCTACTTCGACTCCGCCTGCCCCTTCGCCTGGATAGCCTCCCGCTGGATCCTGGAGGTGGAGGCGCAGCGCGACATCGAGGTGCGCTTCCACGCGATGAGCCTGTTCCTGCACAACGTCGGCAACGAACTGCCGGAGTGGTACCGCGAGCTCGTCGACAAGTCCATCGGCCCCGCCCGTGTGGCCGCGGCCGTCGCCGAGCAGCACGGCGAGGAGCGGCTGCGCGACCTCTACACCGCCTTCGGCGCCCGCATCCACCAGCAGAAGAACGACGACTTCGACGCCGTCGTCCGCGAGTCCCTGGCCGAACTCGGGCTGCCCGCCGAGCTGGCCGCCGCCGCACACGGCACCGACTACGACGAGGCCCTGCGCGCGAGCCACGACGCGGGCAAGGACCCGGTGGCCGAGGCCTACGTCGGCACCCCGACGATCCACATCGACGGCGTCGCGTTCTTCGGCCCCGTCCTCAGCTCGATCCCGCGCGGCGAGGATGCGCTGAAGGTCTTCGACGGCGTCCGCCTGCTGGCCGGCTACCAGGACTTCTTCGAGCTGAAGCGGACCCGTACCGGCTCGCTGAACGTCCACTGATGCCCGTGCAGTTGACCATGACGGCGGTCGTGCCCGGCGACCCCCGCATGGCCGCCGACGTGCAGCCGCTGCTGCACGCCCTGCGCCCGGCGCTGACCCCGGAGGCGTGCACCGCGTTCGTGGCGGAGGCGCACACCCAGGGGCTGGTCTTCCTCGCGGCGTACGACGCGCACGACGGCCGCTGCGCGGGGCTGGCCACGTACCGGGTGCTGGCGACGAGCCGGGGCCGGGTGCTGTTCGTGGACGATCTCGTCACCGATCCCGGGCGCCGCTCCGAGGGCATCGGTGCGCGGCTGTGGGAGGAGCTGGAGTCCCGTGCGGCGCGGGCCGGCTGCGAGCGCGTGGAACTGGACTCGGGAGTGACGAACCGCGGCGCGCACCGCTTCTACCACGCGCGCGGCATGTCCATCTCGGCCTTCCACTTCGCGAGCGCACTGCGCTGACGGGGGCGGCGCCCGCAGGCACCGCCCCGCCTCCCTGCCTCAGTGCTGTTCCTGCAGTCGCATCAGCGAGTCCACCAACTGGTCGACTTCCTCAGCGGTGTTGTACAGCGCCAGCGAGGCCCGCGCCGCACTCTCCAGGCCGAAGAACCGCAGCGCCGGCTGTGCGCAGTGGTGCCCGGCCCGGACCGCTATGCCGTCCTGGTCGAGCCAGGACGCGATGGCCGCCGGGTCCTGGCCGGCCATCGTGAACGTCAGCACCGCCACCCGCTCGGGCGCCGAGCCCAGCACCTGAAGGCCCGGCACCGAGGCGAGCGCCTGTTGCGCGTACTGCGTCAGGGCCGTTTCGTACGCGGCGACGGCGCGATGGTCGAAGGACGTCAGCCACTCCATGGCGGCCCGCAGCCCGACCGGGCCGGACAGATCGCCCGTGCCCGCTTCGAGACGGTGCGGGACGGGCGCGAACGTGCTGCCCGTGAAGTCGACGTGATCGATCATGTTGCCGCCGCCCTGCCAGGGCCGCATGCCCTCCAGGACGTCGGGCTTGGCGTACAGCGCCCCGATCCCCGTGGGGCCGTAGAGCTTGTGGCCCGAGAAGACGTAGAAGTCCGCGTCCAGATCCTGGACGTCCACGGGGAAGTGGGCCACCGCCTGGGCCCCGTCGACGAGCACCCGGGCCCCGTAGCGGTGCGCGAGCGCGGTCATCTCCTTGACGGGCGGCACCGTGCCCAGCACGTTCGACGCGTGGCTGACGGCCACCAGCTGGGTGCGGAAGGACAGCAGGTCCGCGAAGGCGGCCTGGTCGATCCGCCCGTCCGGCAGCAGCGGGATCGGCACGACCCGGGCCTTGCGCTCCTTGGCGATCAACTGCCAGGGGACGATGTCCGAGTGGTGCTCCAGCACGGAGACGAGGATCTCGTCCCCGGGACCGAGGTTGTCCCGCCCCCAGCTCTGCGCGACCAGGTTGACGGCCTCGGTCGTGCCGCGCGTGAAGACGATGCTGTCGGGGGAGGCGGCCCCCAGGAAGCCCGCCACCGCCGCCCGGCCGCCCTCGTACGCCTCCGTGGCCTCGCGGGCCAGGGTGTGCGCACCGCGGTGGATGTTGGAGTTGGTGGTGCTGTAGTAGCCCGCGAGGGCCTCGATCACCTGGCGGGGCTTCTGGGTGGTCGCGCCGTTGTCGAGCCACACCAGCGGCCGGCCGTTGACCGTGCGGTGCAGGATCGGGACGTCGCGCCGGGCGAGTTCGGGGTCGAAGCCGCCGGCGCGGGTGCTCCCGGTGCGGACGTCCGGCCGGTCGGCGGCGGTCGTGGCCGTCGGTGCGTCCGTCACGCCTGTCGGTGCGCCTGCCGGCCCGGCCGTCTGTACGGCCGTCGCGCTCGCAACGTCAGGAGTAGTCATGGTAGTTCGACACCTCGACGTTCTCGAGGACGGCGAGCGCGTCCTCGACCAGCACCGCGGCGTTGAAGTACGCGGTCAGCAGGTACGAGGTGATCGCCTTGCGGTCGGTGCCCATGTTGCGCATGGACAGGCCGGGCTCGACCTCGTCGGGCACGCCCGACGGGCGCAGGCCGACGACGCCCTGCTCGGCCTCGCCGGTGCGCATCAGCAGGATCTGCGACGTCCCACAGCTCATCGGCACCTTGTCGGAGGGCAGCAGCGGCACTCCGCGCCAGGTCAGCAGGGGGCTGCCGAACCTGGAGTCGGTCACCGGGGGCACACCCCGCCGCGTACACTCCCGGCCGAACGCGGCGATGGCGCGCGGGTGCGCGAGGAAGTAGCCGGGCTGCTTCCACACCCGGGACAGCAGCTCGTCGAGGTCGTCGGGGGTCGGCGAACCGGTGCGGGTCTGCACGCGCTGGCCCGGGGCGACGTTGTTGAAGAGGCCGAACTCGGGGTGGTTGAGGATCATCGACTCCTGGCGCTCGCGCAGCGCCTGGACGGTGAGGCCGGCCTGCACCCGGGTCTGGTCGTGGGGCTCGTTGTACAGGTCGGAGACGCGGGTGTGCACGCGCAGCACCGTCTGGGCGAGGGTCATGTGGTACTCGCGCGGCGCGTCCTCGTACTCGACGTACGTGCCCGGCAGTTCGACCTCGCCGACGTGTCCCCCGGCGAGGTCGACCGGCACCTCGGAGCCCGGGGCGGGCGTGGTGCCGGCGAGGTGGGCGTCGATGGCGGCGCGCAGTGCCGCGTCCCGGCCGGCCAGCGAGTCCAGCACGCCGCGCTCGACGGTGAGCGCCACGCCGGAGGTGAGCGCCTTGACCCGGTACGGCAGCGGCGCGCAGCGCGTCCAGGAGTCGAGGTCGAAGAACTGGCCGTCACCGACGACCTCCAGCAGGGCGTCCTCGCCGTACCGGCCGGTGACGCGCTTCTCGGCCCGGCCGAGGACGATCACCCACAGCCGGTCGGAGGCGCCGCCCTCGTCGCCCAGCATCTGCCCGGCGTCGAAGGCGACCTGGGTGAACGCGCCGGCCAGCTCCGCGAGTAACCCCTCCTCGGCCTCGCGCAGGTAGGGCAGTTCACGCAGGTCCTCGGGGACGACGCGGTGGGCGTCGCCCTCCTGGTAGGTGCTGATCCTGTCGTCGCCGAGGATGAACGTGCGCCGCCGGTTGACCCGGTAGACGCCGGAGTCGACGTCGACCCAGGGGAGGGCGCGCAGCAGATAGCGGGGCGTGATGCCGCGCATCTGCGGGGTGGTCTTGGTGGTCGTCGCCAACTGCCGTGCGGCATCGGGCGCGAGACTGAGCCGATCGTTCATGGTGCCTCCTCGGGACGGGGTTGCGTCCGGACGAGGACCGATCGTGCGGCTGGCATGTGACGATCACAAGACGGTCGGTGACGGAATCGGCCGATGGCGCGCCGTCCGCATGCTGGACAAAGTAACCAGCGAATGGGCGGACGCCCCTGACCACGGAGCAAGGACGATCAAGGGAACACGTGTTCCGCCTGCGAGTTGACCGGAACCGGTCTGCGGAGCGCCGTGTTCCGGGTGCGCCCCGAAGGGGCGCGGGGAACTGCGCGACCAGCCACGGCCGGCCCGCACCCGACGAACGGCCCCGCTACCCGCTCACCGTCGCCGGCACCCGCGCCGTGCTCACCTCGGTGCGGGCCACCACCGCCGGAACGGCGATCCCCGGCAGCAGCAGCCGCCACATCCGCACCGCCCGCTCCGGGAGGTCCGTCCGGCCGCTCACCACGGCCGAGTAGAGCTGCATGCCCGTGCACGCCTCGACGACGAACTCGGCCATCTCGCGCGGATCCACCCCGGCCTGCAGCTCCCCCTTCTCGGAGGCGACGGTCAGGCAGTCCGTCATGATCTGCGCCCACTCCACATAGGACGTGGCGTCCTGGAGCCCGGTCTGCTCCGTGGCCAGCCGCACGCCCGCGCGCAGCAGAGGGTCCCGCTGGAGCTGGAAGGACCAGATCATGGTGATGTCCACCATCCGCTGCAGCCCCTCGGACTCCAGCAGCGGGACGATGGTCTCCGGCTGTGCGTTCATCACCGCACGGGCCAGGCCTTCCTTGGACTTGAAGTGGAAGTACATGGCGCCGGCCGTGGCGCCCGCGCGCTCGAGGATCCGGTTGATGCTCGCGCCGGCGTAGCCGTACTCGTCGAACACCTCGGCCGCCGCACGGAGGATCGCCTCGCGAGTCTGCACAGCGCGTTCCTGCTTGGGCCGGCCCATCTTGCCTCCTGAAAAAAAATGAGAACGACCTTTACGTTACCAGGGGGTGGCGGATCCGCCCAGCCTGCCCGGGACCGGTCCCAAGTCGGATGTATCAAGCCTCCTTTGGTGGAGGCATGGGGATTCTTTGGGATGTTCATGAAGCTAAAAAAGCGAGCACTCTTTATGTTTGTGGCTGCGGCTTCCGGCCAGGCATCCCGCCGGGCCTGTACACCGCTAGGGGGAAATCATCATGTCGTCCAGCGCTACCAGCACGGTGCCCCGCGCCTTCGTCCACAAGACGTCCGAGTCCGAGGTGCTGCTCACCGGCTGGCGGCCCACCGGGCCCGACACCTTCTCCGTCACCGCGCGGTGGCCGGCCGCCCACGACTTCTACGGCCCGCGGCGCGGTCTCCACGACCCGCTGCTCGTGGCCGAGTCCGTGCGCCAGACCGTTCCGCTGCTCAGTCACGCGGTCTTCGACGTGCCCTTCGGGCACCGCCAGTCGTGGAGCGACTTCCGGTACACCGTCGACCCCGCGGCCCTGGTGGCCGGTGCGGCGGATGCCGAGGTCGAGCTGCGCATCACGTGCACCGACGTCGTCCGGCGCGCCGGACGGCTGGTCTCGGTCGACATGAGTGTGGAGATCTACCGCGGCGACGTGCGCCTGGGCACGGCGCGGACCTCCTTCCACAACCACCCGCCCGCCATCTACCGCCGCCTGCGCGGCCGTTATGGGGACCTCGCCGAGGCTGTCGCCGGTACGGTCCCGCTCGCGCCGCCGATGGCCCCGCGGCGGGTGGGGCGCGAGCGGTTCGCCGACGTCGTCCTGTCCCCCACCGGCTCCCGGCAGCTCACCCAGCTGCGCGTGGACCTCACCCACCCCGCGCTCTTCGACCACCTCGTCGACCACGCCCCGGGCATGCTGCTGCTGGAGGCCGCGCGCCAGGCGGCACAGGCGGCCGCATACCCGGAGGAGAGCATCCCGGTCGCCATGGACGTCGCCTTCACCGCCTACGCCGAACTCGACGTGCCCTGCTGGATCCACGCCGACCCGCTGCCCGCGGACCGGTTCGGGCGCAGGCGGGTCCTGATATCCGCCCTGCAGAACGACGCGTGCGTCTTCTCCTCCGTCGTGACCCTGGGACGGGTGTGAACGCGATGACGAATGATGCACGGGGGATGCTCGACGGGAGGGTCGCCCTGATCACGGGCGCGTCCAGCGGGATCGGCGCGGCCGCGGCCCGGCTGTTCGCCGCCGAGGGGGCGGCCGTGGTCGTGACCGCCCGCCGCGCGGACCGGCTGCAGGAGCTCGTGGACGGCATCCGCGCCGCGGGCGGCCGGGCGCTGGCGGTGGCCGGCGACGTGACCGTGCCGCAGGACGCGGAGCGTGCGGTGGCCGCGGCGGTCGAGACCTTCGGCCGGCTGGACGCCGCCTTCAACAACGCCGGTTACGCCACGGCCGGTGCGCTGCTGCACGAGGTCGACGACGCGGACTACGCGCGGACCATGGACGTCAACGTGCGCGGTGTGTGGAACTGCATGCGCCACCAGCTCCCCGCGATGCTCGCCTCGGGTGTGCCCGGGGCCGTGGTGAACACCTCCAGCGTGGCCGGGACGGTGGCGACCGGGGCCTCGGCCGCGTACGTGGCCGCCAAGCACGCGGTCATCGGTCTGACGAAGGCGGCCGCCGCGGAGTACGGGTCGCGGGGGATCCGGGTGAACGCCCTGGTCGTGGGCAACACGATGACCGAGATGATGGAGCAAGTGCTCGACCGCGAGCCGGAGTTGGAGGGGGCGTTTCTCGCCCGGCCGGTGCAGAAGCGGATGGCCGACGCGGTGGAAGTGGCGCAGGCCGCCGCCTGGTTGTGCAGTGAGCGGTCTTCCTTTGTCACCGGTGCCGCGGTGCCGGTGGATGGTGGGTGGACGGCCACGTAGTCCTTCGGCCGCAGGCCGGCTGTGGTTGTTCGCGCAGTTCCCCGCGCCCCTTTGGGGCGCGGGGAACTTTGCTTTGGGCGGAGGCCCTGACTCCAGAAATACAGAACGCTCGCTTTGATTTTGGCCTGGCCTGTGGATATCGTGCTGACCGGAGCCGGCAAGGGGCCGCGGGGGAGCTCGCCACGGGATGGGGAGAGCGCAATGGTGATGCAGGAGAGGGCCGTCCGTACGCGCGAGGCCCTCGTCAGGGCGGCCGCCGTGGAGATCGACGGCAAGGGCTACGCAGGCGCCACCCTGTCCGGCATCTGCAAGTCCGCCCAGGTCTCCATGGGGGCTCTGACCTTTCATTTCGCCAGCAAGAGCGAGCTGGCGGACGCGGTCGTGGAGCGGGGCTGCGAGGTCACGCGGGAACTGGTCGAGAAGGTGGCGGCGAACCGGGAGTGCGCGCTGGGCTCCGTGGGGGCGCTGACGCTGGGGCTCGCGCGATTACTGGAGGAGGACGTGGCCGTGCGCTCGGCCGCTCTCCTCGCCCGCGAGCGCCCCGAGGCCGGTGCCTGCTGGACCGCGGTCTGGCTCCCCGCCGTCCGCGGACTGCTCGAAAACGCCGGTGAACAGGGCGAACTCCGTTTCGGGACGCCACCGGTGACCGTGGCCGCCCTGATCGCGCACCTGCTGGCGGGCGCCGAGGTGCAGCGCCGCTGCGGAGACACCGTCAACCGGCTTGAGCCGATATGGGAGTTGGTGCTGAGCGGCGTCGCGGCAGCCGGCGCTTAAGGACTGGAAAACAAAGCGAACGTTCTGTATTCTCTCTGGTGTTACGGAGAGGAAGGCAGGATCGCTGTGACGTACATCGACGCCGCCCCCGATGCGGCCGTGTGCAGCAGGCTCGCGCGTGAGGTCCACGACCGGATCGGCAGCGGGCTCGCCCTGGCACTGCGGCGACTGGAACTCCTGGAGCTCACCGCGACCGGGCTGACCCCGGCCGAGAAGGGCCGGCTGGCCGACGCCCGCGCCGCCCTGCTGGACACCCTGGGCGTGGCCCGGGAGGTCACCTCCGCCCTGCGCCGCTGCCCGGTGGCCGGCGCGATCACCTCGGCGCCTCCGCTGGAGGGCGCGCTGCGCAGCTTCCTGCAGTCCATGGAGCCGCTCGGGGTGCGGGTGCGGCTGCATGTCGACGGCGACGACGCCTGGGTGCCGCCGCTGGTCGTCAACGAGGTCTTCATCGTCGTGCGCGAGGCGCTGCGCAACGCCCTCGCCCACGCCGGGGCACAGGAGGTGACGGTCCGCGCCGTCATCGCCCCGCACGAGGTGTACGCCGAAGTCGCCGACGACGGCGTGGGCTTCGACGCCCGTGCGCCCCGCACCGCGGGCCGCACCAACGGGCTGCTCGGCATGGAGGAGCGGGCCCGTGCCCTCGACGGCACCACCACGGTCACGTCCGCCCCGGGCCGCGGCACCACTGTCGCGGTCTGGATACCGATCAAGGGGAGCAGCATCGATGACTGACGACGCGCCGCGGTCCGCGGACCGGATCCGCATCCTGGTCGCCGACGACCACACCCTGCTGCGCGAGGCGCTGTGCGATCTGCTCGGCGTCGAGCCCGACTTCGAGGTCGTCGCCCAGGCCGGCGACGCCGAGGCCGCCGTCCGGCTGGCCGAGCGGCTGCGCCCGGACGTCGCCCTGCTCGATGTGCAGATGCCGCACAACGAGGACCCGGTGGCCACCGTCCGCCGGATGCTGCAGAACAAGCCCGATCTGCGGATCATCATCGTGAGCATGGACGACCACCCGGTGCTCGTCCGGCGGTTGCTGGAGCTGGGCGTCCGCGGATACCTGCACAAGAGCGCGAGCCGCGAGACGCTGGCCGCCGCCATCCGCGAACGGGCCGACACCGGGCGGCGCGTGGTGACGGTCTCGGTGCTGCCGGGCGGCCTGCCCGCGCCGAGCGCGGGCGGAGCGGGCACCCAGCGGCTGTCCGAGCGGGAGGTGGAGGTCCTCGCCCTGGTGGCGGGTGCGCTGAGCAACCGCCAGGTGGGCGCCCGGCTGGGCATCACCGAGGGCACCGTCAAACGCCACCTGCGGAAGATCTTCGACAAGCTGGATGCGGTGTCCCGGCTGGATGCCGTCAACAAGGCGGTGGCGCTGTCGCTGATTCGGCCGCAATCGGGGCGGCGCGTGCCGTTGGCGAGTTGAGCGGTACCACGTCGCCCCGTCAGGGGCGCGGGACGGTGATATTGTGCGGCTCCGCCGCGTGGGCGCGACCAGCCATCTGCGGGTGCGTCGTGGCTGGTCGCGCAGTTCCCCGCGCCCCTTGCGGGGCGCCCCGGTACCGCTCATACCGTCAGGTACCCGCCGTCCACCGGGACGCTCGCACCGGTCACGTACGAGCTGGCGTCCGCGGCGAGGAAGAGCAACGCCCCGTCGAGCTCGTGCAGTTCACCGGCCCTCCGCATCGGGGTGCGGCGCTCGACCCAGGTGCGGCCCTTGTCGTTGCCCAGCATGTCGGCGGTCATCTCCGACCAGAACCAGCCCGGGCAGAGCGCGTTGACGCGCACCCCGCGCGCGGCCCACTGGGCGGCGAGCTCGCGGGTGAGGTTGACGACCCCGCCCTTGCTCGCGGCGTACGCGGCCTGCGGCAGGCTGCCGCTGGCCACCAGCCCGTACACCGACGCGATGTTGACGATGCTGCCGGAGCCGCGCTCCAGCATCCCGGTGCCGACCGCCGTGCTGAGGGCGAAGACCGCGGTGAGGTTGACCCCCACGATGCTGTCGAAGCTCTCCACGGACTGCCGCTCGGCCGGCACGGTCTCCGACAGGCCCGCGTTGTTGATCAGGATGTCGACCGGGCCGAGCTGCTCGGTGACCGTGCGCACCAGACGCTCGCGGTCCTCGGCGAGGGTCACGTCGCAGGGCACGGCGATGCTGCCGGGCAGTTCGGCGGACAGTTCCTTCAGCGGCCCCTCGCGCCGGGCGGCCAGCGCCACCCGGGCCCCGGCCGCGGTGAGCAGCCGGGCGAAGTGGGCGCCGATCCCACTGGACGCCCCGGTGACGACGGCGACCTTGCCGTCGATGCGGAAGATGCGGGTGGGGTCCGTCGTGGTGGCCGTCGCCTCGTTCATCGCGCCGCCACCTCCGTCCCGACGGTGCTGCCCAGTCGGACCCGCATGCGGGCGACGGCCTCGCCGTCCTGCTCGAAGGCCACCTCGGTCCAGCGGCCCCCGTCCACGCTCTCGGGCAGCGGGCGCGTGACGACCGTGATGTCGCTGTCCAGTTCGGCGAAGCGCAGGTACTCGGCGCTCACGTACTGCAGGAAGAGCCCGGCGGGGGAGAGGCCCTGCTGCTCCCCGGCCAGCAGCAGCGAGGACTGCCGCGCGGCCTCCATCATGACCGGCCCCGGGACGTGGTCCTGCGCGTGATCGAACATGCTCGGGTGGTCGACCGGGACCCGCAGCCGCGCCAGCGACCCGTCCCCGTCGGCGCGCACGTCCTCCAGCACCACGTTCTCGGACCGCTCCCGGCCCACCTGCCACGGGGCCACCGGCACGCCGCCGGTGTGCGCGGGCAGGGTGTCGGAGTACGGCGGTGGGGTGTCGCGGTGCGACATGCGCAGGCTCTCGTAGACGTCGTTCGGGCGCTGCGCGGTGTCGACGATGATGGTGCCGGCCCGTCGCCCGTCCACCATGACCTGCACCTTGTGGACGACCCGGGAGATCGCGCCGCGGTACTCCTTGGCCAGTTCGACGGAGCCGCGCAGGTCGAGGTCGAGCGGTCCGCGCACCCGCAGCGGCCCGGGGTCGGAGATCTCCATCGAGGCCGTCGCGGTGATGGACTTGGTGTCCTGGCCGGCGTCGTGCTGCAGGTGCATCGCGCACAGCAGCATCTGGCGGACGCTCTCGAAGACGACCAGCGGGTCGTGCATGGCCGGGCGGCCCGTGTGATCGCCGTAGTAGAAGTGCGCGGGCGGCAGTTGGGCCGAGGCCCGGAAGGTCTTGTCGTCGACGGACTGGAAGTCGGTCAGGAACACCTCGGCGAGCGCGGCGCGGTGCACCAGGCGCCGGGACAGCGTGCGCTGCGTGCTCAAGGGTGCGGTCATGGTGTCCGTGGGCAGGGTGATGACGGTCATCTCGGGCTCCTGGGGAAGGGGTTGGGCGTCAGGGGGCAGTGCTGGTCAGACGCTCGCTGCGGCGAGCGGCTCGGCGGCGGGTGCGGCGGCGTCCATGAGGTTGGCGATCTGGCGCGCGGCCTGGTCGGCGGTGCGGAAGTGGACGGCCTGCCAGCCGGCGGCGACGGCGCCCGCGCAGTTCTTCTCCAGGTCGTCGACGAGCACGCACTCGTGCGGGGCGCGCCCGGCGCGCAGCGCGGCGATGCGGAAGATCTCCGGCTCGGGCTTGCGGCTGCCCACGGCGTAGGAGCAGACGATGTCGTCGAAGTGGGTGTCGTCGACCATGTAGCGGCGGTGCCGCTCCCAGGAGGGCGGCAGGTTGGACAGCAGGCCCACGAAGGCGCCCCGCTCGCGGAAGGCCGCCAGGTGCCGGACCCAGTCGGCGTTGGCGGGGCGGCCGTCGAACCAGCGGTCGCCGAAGTTCTGCAGGTCGGCCGCCAGGCCGAAGGCGCGGCCGAGTTCGGCCTCCAGCTCCTCGGACCAGGAGGCCTCGTCGAGCAGCGGGATGTCGATCACGCCCATGGAGTCGGTGCCGTGGGCCTCGCCCACGAGGCGCATGGCCTCCTTGAGCGCGTGCAGCGGCACGCCGACCCGGTCGCTGAAGTCGTTGAAGGTGACGTCGACGGGCGGGGTGAGCACGCCGCCGAAGTCGGTCCAGATGGCCAGGGGAGCAGTCATGACGGTTCCTTCGGGTGGGAGGGGCGGACGGTGGGAGGGGCCTCGTGCTTACAGGCGGTAGAGCAGCCCGCCGTAGTACCAGCCGGAACCGACCGCCGTGGACAGCACCAGGTCGCCGGACTTCAGGACCCCGCTCTGCGTGAACTCGGAGAGCGCGATGGGGATGGACGCGCAGCCGGTGTTGCCGCGGTCGGCGAAGTTGGTGAGGAACTTCTCGACGGGCAGGTCCAGTCCGTCGCGCACCCCGGCGTGGATGGCGTTGTTGCCCGGGTGGGGCACCAGCCAGTCGATGTCGGAGGTCTTGAGCCCGTTGCGGTCCAGGACGTTGTCCGCGACCCGCAGGCTGGAGCGGACGGCCAGGTCGATCAGCTCGGGCTTGGGGCGCAGGAAGCCCTCGGGGGCGCGGGCGGCCACGGTGTCGGCCTCGGAGGCGTCGCAGTCGAGGACGGAGTCGAGCAGGCCGCTCGGGTCGTCCGGGTCGCCCTTCTCCAGGACCACGGCGCCGGCCGCGTCGCCGAAGACCAGCTGCCCGCGGGTGCCGGGCCGGGCGCGGCGGGTGAACCGGTCGGCGGCCACGACCACGGCGCGCTTCCAGCCGGGGTGCGCGGTGAGCAGGGAGGCGGCGGTCTGCATGCCGTGCACGAATCCGGTGCAGGCACCGCACACGTCGAAGGCGAGGGCGCCGTGGGCGCCGAGCGCGGCGGCCACGCCGGGGGCGATCTCCGGGATCCACTGCCGGTCGGTCCAGTTGGCGAGGACGACGAGGTCCACGTCGGCGGCGCTGCGGCCCGCGTTCTCCAGTGCGTTCCTGGCGGCCTGGACGGCCATGAACTCCAGCGTCTCGTCCTCGTCGGCGACGTGCAGGCTGCGCACGCCCAGTTCGGCGGCGGCCTCCGGCGGGTAGGTGCGTCCGCCGACGGTCACCTCGCCGTCGTGGCGGCGCAGGTGGCGCGGGTAGTAGTGGCCGAGCCCGGCGAACTTCAGCCCGGATCCGGTCCAGGTACGGCCTTCGGTACGTGCGTGCATGGGGGTGCTCCTCAGAAAGATTTGGGGGGTGAGTGGCGCCCCGTCAGGGGCGCGGGGAACTGCGCGATCAGCCACAGCCGGCCCGCAGGCGACGCGCTAGCGATACCGCCCGTCAGGGTCGAGGGAGCGCAACAGCTCCAACTCCTCCTCGGTGACCGGCTTCTCGGGCACGACCCCGGTGACGTCCGCGTCCCACGAGGTCCGCTCGTCCACAGCGGCCGCGGCCTGCACCTCGACGGCACCGGGACCGTCGGGACCCAGCCACGTGGCGAGGCGGAAGCCGTCCCCCGTGCGCCGGAACCGGCCGAAGTCGCTGACCACTTCGCGGACCCGGTCGCCGGGGCTCGTGCGGTAGCCGACCTCGCCGACGTAGCGGCGGCGGGAGGACGGGGCGATGACCACGCAGTCGGTGGACGAGGCGATGTCGTTGGCCCCGCCGGATCCGGTCAGCCAGCGGCCGTCCGCACCCCGGCTGGTGTTGATCGTGCCGGTGCCGTCGATCTCCGCGGCGGCCAGCACGCCCAGGGCGCGGGGGTTGGCGGCCACCATGCCGCCGAGGATCTCCGGGATCCCGGCGAGCATCTCGCTGCGCCCGGCGTGCAGCAGGCTGAACAGGTAGACGTCACCGGGCTCGGGCGTGAACCCGTACATCCCCAGCTCCGCCACGACCTTGACCTCGTGCCCGCCGCCGCGCAGCAGTTCGGCGGCCAGCCATGCCGCCATGTGCGAGGTGCCGATGCCGGCGAGCAGGGTGTCGTAGCCGTGCTCGCGCACCTGGTCGGCCACGGCGCGGGCGCCGAGGACGATCAACTGTTCCTGCCGGCTGGGCGGTTCCGTCCCGATCAGCGCGGGTGCAGCCGGTGCGGGCGCGGGGCCGCGTTCGCCGGCGTCGAGCCGGGCGCGGGCCGCCGCCTCGCTGCGGGCGATCTCCTGCCACAGCTCGGTCTCCTCGGCGTACGGCTCCTCGGGGACCGTGCCCGGTTCGGCGAGGGCCGCCCGGCGCTCGGCACCGAGCCGCTGGACGTAACCCGCGTGCGAGCCGGGTCCGGTGACCCAGGTGCGGTACCAGTCGGCGCCACGCTGCGGGCCGTGGCAGGAGGCGACGATCTCCTCCAGGAAGGCGTAGTCGTCCAAGTAGCCCGTCACACCGGCCAGTCCGCCCGTGCGCAGCGACTGGGGGTGGGCGCCCAGCGGCGCCTCGCACAGGCCCAGCACCCGCTGACCGGGGACGACGACCCGGTCGTTGATCTTCCGCAACTCCTCGCGGCTGACGATCCGTTCGACCGAGGCGATCACCCCGCGCTTCGCGGCGTACGCGGCCCAGGCGCCTTCGCCGAGCGGCGGTACGAGGGCGATGTTGCCGTCCTCGTCGGCGACCGCGCCGTGGACGAGGGTGACGTCCGGGCGCAACGGGGCCATGAGCGTGACGTGTTCGCCGGGCCGGGCCGGGTCGGGCACCCGGTGCAGCACCCCCGGCTTGCCCTCGGCCAGGTCGGTGCCGGCCAGCGAGCCGGTGACGGCGTAGGGGGCGCCCTGCGCGCCGGCGATCAGCCGTTGCACGTAGCTCAGCAGCGACCAGGCCTCGAAGGCGAACGGCTCGCCCTGTTCCAGCCGGGCGTAGAGCGGGTTGGGCCGCGGGGACGGGTAGGTGTCGCCCACGAACCCGGCGACGACCTTCTCGGCGACGCCGGAGAGGGCGAGCGCGTGGGCCGAGGAGTGCACGGCCGTGGTGCTCACGGTCAGCCGGCCCTCTTCGCCGAACACCCGGCACAGCGCGTACGTCAGGGCGTTGGGGCGGGACGGGGTCCCGGCGAGGTGGACGTGGTCGCCGGGCTCGACCAGCCGGCGGACCAGCTCGTCGACGTCGGATGCGATCAGCGGCTGCCGGCTCATGACGGCGCTCCCACCGCGACCACCGAGGTCTGGCTGCCGAAGGCGAAGGACATCGACACGGCGAGCTCCAGCTCGGCCGGGCGGGCGCCCTCGAAGACGTGGTCGTGGTCGCACTCGGGGTCGGGCGTGGTGAAGTTGATGGTCGGGGCGATCGTCTGGTGATGGATCATCAGGCTGGTCGCGGCGACGTTGATGATGCCCGCGAGGCCGAACGTGTGACCGTAGATGGGCTTGTTGGAGCTGATGGGCGGCAGCTTGGCGAGGGTCCGCTCGGGGTAGAGGGCGCGCAGGGCGCGGGACTCGGCGATGTCGTTGTAGCGGGTGGCGGTGCCGTGGGCGCAGAAGTAGTCGACGTCCTCGGCGCTGCGGCCGGCGTCGGCCAGCAGGTCCTCGATCAGGGCGGCGGTGACCTTGCCGGTGAGGTCCATGGTGGTCGGGTGGGCGGCCTCGTTGAGGGAGGCGGCGGAGAGGATCTCGGAGTAGATCCGGGCGCCGCGGGCGCGGGCCGTCGACTCGCGCTCCAGGCAGAGCACGACCGAGCCCTCGCCGAGCGCGAAGCCCTCGCGGTCGTTGCTGTAGGGACGGACGGCGCGCTTGGGGTCGTCGCGCTCGGTGGACATCACGCCGCTGCCCATCGCCCGGTAGCAGGAGGCGACTTCGGGCAGGATCGGGAACTCGTGCCCGCCGACCAGCATCACGTCCGCGGCACCGGACTGCAGCTCGCGCAGGGCCACGCCGATCGCCTGGTGGCCGCCGACGCAGGCGTTGCTGAGGGTGGTGACGAGGCCCTGGGCGCCGGTGTAGATCGCGGAGAGGGTGGCCGGGCAGCCGGGCAGGCCGCGGAACATGGCGCCCTTGTCGCCGAAGGCCGTCGGGTCGGCACCGGTCAGCACGTCGCGCCACCAGGCGGACGGTCCGCGCGAGGAGGACATCACGACGCCCATCCGGCGCGGCTCGACGTCACCGGGGACCAGGCCCGCGTCGCGCCGGGCCTCGGCCACGGCCGACATGCCGATGAGGATCTCGCGGGAGTACTTGGCCGCGTGGGCGTCGTTCAGCTCGGGGAGGAAGGGGTGGTGGTCGAAGCCGGAGATCTCGGCGGCCACGTGCACCGGCAGCCCGGCCTCCGCGCCGTCGAACCGGGTGAGCCGGCCGACCTGCGAGAGACCGCCGGATATGTTCGCCCAGAACCGGTCCACGGACAGAGTGTTGGGAAGGACGACACCGATCCCGGTGACGACTATGGGTTCCTTTGTGCTTTCCGTTTTCGTCATGTGAACGACTTTATGGGCGGCTGGAATTCGTTCCATGGACCGCGGGGTACCGAATTCCCGGTAATTCCGGTACCGGGAGTACCGGTCGCCGGACAAAGGAAAAGCGCAGTTCCCCGTGCCCCGAAAGGGGCGCGGGGAACTGCGCGACAAGCCACGAACGACCCGCAGCGAAAGGGAAGCCTCAGCCCGCGGAGCGGTACCGCTTCAACTCCCGCCGCGCCAGCGACGCCCGGTGCACCTCGTCCGGCCCGTCCGCCAAGCGCAGCGTCCGCGCATGGGCCCACAGCTGGGCCAGCGGGAAGTCCTGGGAGACCCCGCCCCCGCCGTGGGCCTGGATGGCCTTGTCCAGCACCCACTCCGCCATCTCCGGCACCGCGATCTTGATGGCCTGGATCTCGGTGTGCGCGCCCTTGTTGCCGACGGTGTCCATCAGCCAGGCGGTCTTGAGCACCAGCAGCCGCGCCTGCTCGATCCGTACGCGCGACTCGGCGATCCACTCCTGCACGACGCCCTGGTCGGCGAGCGGCTTCCCGAAGGCGGTGCGCCGGACGACCCGCTCGCACATGAGGTCGAAGGCGCGTTCCGCCATGCCGATGAGCCGCATGCAGTGGTGGATGCGCCCCGGCCCGAGCCGCGCCTGGGCGATGGCGAAGCCCTCGCCCTCCCCGGCGATGATGTTGGCCGCCGGCACCCGGACGTCGTCGAAGACGACCTCCGCGTGACCGCCGTGCGGCCCGTCGGTGTACCCGAAGACCGTCACCCCGCGCTTCACGTGCACGCCCGGGGTGTCGCGGGGGACGAGGATCATCGACTGCTGCCGGTGCCGCGGCCCGTCCGGGTCGGTCTTGCCCATCACGATGAGCAGTTCGCACTCCGGGGCCATCGCCCCGGACGACCACCACTTGCGGCCGTTGATCACGTACTCGTCGCCGTCCCGCTCGATGCGGGTGGCGATGTTGGCGGCGTCCGAGGAGGCCACCTCCGGCTCGGTCATGCAGAACGCCGACCGGATCGTGCCGTCCAGCAGCGGCTTGAGCCAGCGGTCCTGCTGCTCCGGGGTGCCGAAGAGCGCGAGGACCTCCATGTTCCCGGTGTCCGGGGCCGCGCAGTTGACGGCCTCGGGCGCGATGTGCGGGCTGCGGCCGGTGATCTCGGCGAGCGCGGCGTACTGCAGGTTCGTCAGCCCCGCACCGAACTCCTCGCCCGGCAGGAAGAGATTCCACAGCCCCTGCCGGCGGGCCTCGGCCTTCAGCTCCTCCAGCACCGGGGGGCGGCCCCACGGGTGCCCGGCCGCGTGCTGGGCCGCGAACACCGGCTCGGCGGGCAGCACATGCTCGTCGAGGAAGGCCCGCATCCGGGCACGCAGTTCCTCGGTCCGGGCGTCGTACGCGAATTCCATCAGACCTTCTTTCGGGGGGGCCACCGGTTTGAGCCAGTGGGGAATCGATTCCTCGAGCTGGATGGGGCAGAGCGCCCTGGTAGCGTTTTTGCGCCCCTTGAGGGGTCGGTTCGGGTTGGACCGCAACCTTTCGGGTTGGAAGCCCCCTCGCTTCGGCGGGGGAGCGGAGCCACGGTGTCTCCGTGATTCAGGTCAGACACGCAGCGAGTCGAGTGCGGCGTGCCCGCGCTCGACGAGCAGCGGCACGGCCTCGGCGAGCGCCGCCGGCTCGTCGCCGACGGTGTGGCCCTGGACGGTGCGGCAGTGGATGCCCTCGAGGATGGCGGCGAGCTTGTAGAAGGAGAAGGCGACGTACCAGCCGAGCCGGTCGAGCGGCACGGCGCTGCGCTCGGCGTAGCGCTCCACGAGCTGCGCGGCCGACGGCCAGCCGGGGAGCGCGCCGGGGGTGGCGACGGGGGAGTCGGGGAATCCGGCGAAGCCGTCCCAGTACATGCAGAGCATGCCGAGGTCGGCGAGCGGGTCGCCGAGGGTGGACATCTCCCAGTCCAGGACGGCGGCGATCCGGCCCGGGCCGGCCGGGTCCAGCAGGACGTTGTCGAGCTTGTAGTCGCCGTGCACGAGGGAGGCGGTGCCGTCCGCCGGACAGCTCGCGGCGAGCCGGTCGTTGAGGGCGTCGGCCCCGGGGACGTCACGGGTGCGGGAGTCCTCCCACTGCCGGCGCCAGCGCCGCACCTGGCGGGTCATGAAGCCTTCGGGGCGCCCGAAGTCCGCCAGCCCGGCCTGTGCGGGGTCCACGGCGTGCAGGGCGGCGAGGGTGTCGACGAGGGCGAAGGCGGTGCGCCCGGCCTCGGAGGGCCCGAGCGGGGCGAGTTCGGCGTCGCTGCGGAAGGTGACGCCCTCGACCAGCTCCATCACGTAGAACGGTGCGCCCAGCACCGCGGGGTCCTCACAGAGTCCGAACGTGCGCGGCACGGGCACGGCGGTGGGCCCGAGCGCGGTCAGCACGCGGTACTCGCGGGCCATGTCGTGGGCGGTGGCCAGGACATGGCCCAGCGGGGGCCTGCGGAGCACGAGGCTGCGGTCCCCGCAGTCGATCCGGTACGTCAGGTTGGAGCGTCCGCCGGCCAGCAGCCGGGCGCCGGCGGGCGGGGGACAGCCGGGCAGGTGCGCGGCCAGCCAGGCCGCCAGCGCTGCGGTGTTCATCTCTCCTCCGGGGGCGTACGCCACGGTCCCGGCCGCCGTCGGGGGATCGGGGGCCGGGACCGTCGGTGTGGGGGTGCGGACTACTTGTCGGCGGTGAGCTTGCCGGCGGTGCCCCAGCTGTCGGTGGGAACCTCGGTGACCCAGACCTGAACGGTCTCGGCCGGGATCTGGTAGGCGTCCACGAAGGCGTCGGTGATCTTGGCGACGAGGTCGCGCTTGAGCTCGACGTCGCGGGGGCCCTGGAGAACGGTGACGACCGGCATGATTTCCTCCTGATTGAATTCGCTGCGATTTGCGGCGCACCACAGACGTTATGGGCCGCCGGAAAGGCAGTTCAAGGGAAATGCCTCCCAGGTGGACCGGGCATGTCCCGGAAGAAACACCGGCCGGTGTCGTTGGCGTCAACGGGCCTCTGTTCCGGCCCGATGCCGCCTACGTTTCGCTCATGACCACTGCAAACACTTCTTCTTCACGCGTCGCCATCGTGACCGGAGCGGCCCGCGGCATCGGCGCGGCCACCGCCGAACGGCTGGCCGCTGACGGCCACGCCGTCGCCGTTCTCGACCTCGACGCCGCCGCGGGGGCGGAGACCGTCGCGCGCATCGAGAAGGCCGGCGGCCGCGCGATCGCCGTCGGCGCCGACGTCTCCGACGAGACGCAGGTCGCGGCTGCCGTCGCCGAGGTCGCCGAGCGGCTCGGGGCACCGACGGTCCTCGTCAACAACGCGGGCGTGCTGCGCGACAACCTCCTGTTCAAGATGACCGTCCCGGAGTGGGACACCGTGCTCGGCGTGCACCTGCGCGGCGCCTTCCTGATGTCCCGCGCGGTCCAGAAGCACATGGTGGACGAGGGCTTCGGCCGCATCGTCAACCTCTCCAGCTCCTCGGCCCTCGGCAACCGCGGCCAGGCCAACTACGCTGCCGCGAAGGCCGGTCTGCAGGGCTTCACCAAGACGCTGGCCATCGAGCTCGGCAAGTTCGGCGTGACGGCGAACGCGGTCGCGCCCGGCTTCATCGCCACCGACATGACCGCGGCGACGGCGGAGCGCATGGGCATCACCTTCGAGGAGTTCCAGGCGGCCTGCGCGGCGGACATCCCGGTGCAGCGCGTCGGTACCCCGGCGGACGTCGCCGAAGCCGTCGCCTTCTTCGCGAGCGAGGCCGCCGGCTTCGTGTCGGGTCAGGTCATGTACGTGGCCGGAGGTCCGCTGTGCTGAGCTTCACGTCGGCGGACGAACTCCGGGCGGCCGTGGGCCGGGAGATGGGCCCGAGCGACTGGCTGGAGGTGGACCAGGCCCGCATCGACCTCTTCGCGGAGGCCACGGGCGACCACCAGTGGATCCACACGGACCCGCAGCGCGCGGCGTCCGGTCCCTTCGGCACGACGATCGCGCACGGCTACCTGACGCTGTCACTGCTGCCGGTGCTCGTGCCGCGGCTGATGGACGTCGTCGGCGCGACGATGGGCGTCAACTACGGCGTGAACAAGGTGCGTTTCCCCGCACCGCTCCCGGCCGGCTCCCGGGTCCGGGCCAGGGCCCGCATCGTCGAGGTCACGGAGGTCGCGGGCGGGGTGCAGGTCACCACGGCGGTGACGGTGGAACGGGAGGGCGGCGAGAAGCCGGTGTGTGTGGCGGAGTCGGTGAGCCGGTTCGCGTGGTGAGGGGGTGAGGGCCCCGGCCCCACCCTTTCGCCGTTTCTCGGGGCTTCGCCCCGAACCCCTGTGGAACGTGCGGGCCGTCCGTGGCTGGTCGCACAGTTCCCCGCGCCCCTTACGGGGGGCGCGGTGCGATCGGTATAGCACACCGAAGAAATCCAC
>NZ_JBSFWU010000080.1:0-37344 GCF_053594995.1 Streptomyces sp. NPDC002536 | reverse complement strand
CCGCTTTGTGTTTTTTGTAGTACAGCGGGGGGCTATTCCGACCCGGGGGGTCCGGGGCGCAGCCCCGGGAACGTCGACTGCGGGCGCGTCGTGGCTGGTCGCGCAGTTCCCCGCGCCCCTACGGGGCGCAATCGACGCGCACCGGCGGCAACGTGCCACCGACGAGGAAACCGTCGACGGCACGGTCGGTGCACTCCGACCCCCCGCCGTAGGCCGCGTGCCCGGTCCCCTCGCGAACGACAAGGGCCGAACCGCCGAGGTTCCGCTGTACCGCCTTCGCGTTGTCCAGCGGCGTCGCCGGATCGACCGCGTAGGAGACGAGGACCATCGCGGGCGCGCCCGGCGCGGTCAGCGGCTCGGCCCGGCCGGTCGGGGCGATGGGCCAGGCCGCGCAGTGGAACATGGCCGCGGCCACAGTGGCACCGAACAGCGGTGACGCCTTGTCGAACTCGCCGACATACGACAGCAGTTGGGAGGCGGTGCGCGGCCCCGGGCGGTCGAGGCAGTCGACGGCGTTGCGGGGCATGGTGGGGTCGTCCGCGGGCACGTCCACCGGCGGAGCGGCCTCCCTGCGGGCGCCCGCGGCGGGGATCTGCTCGGCCGCCAGGCCGATGAGGGCGCCGGGTCTGCCGGCCATGGCGTCGGCCAGCGCCAGGGTGAGGTCCGGCCATTTCTCGGCCTGGTAGAGCGGGCCGCGGATGCCCTGCGCGGCGATGCCGGTGGTGAGCCTGCTGCCGTCGGGGCCGGGCAGCGGGGCGGCGTCCAGCGCCCGGACGAACTGCGTGGTCCTGGCGACGATCTCGTCGGCGGTGCGGCCCAAAGGGCACGCGTTCGCCGCGCAGGTGCGCGCGTAGCTGGCGAAGCTGGCGTCGAGCGCCTTCATGTCGCCCCGGGCGACCGCGGTCTGGTCGGCGGCGGGGTCGACGACGCTGTCGAGGACGAAGCGGCCCACGCGGTCGGGGAAGAGCCGTGCGTAGTGCTGGCCGATGAAGGTGCCGTAGGAGACGCCGAGGTAGTTGAGCCGCTGCTCGTCGAGGGCGACGCGCAGCAGGTCCATGTCGCGGGCGACGCTGACGCTGTCCATGTGGCCCAGCAGGGCGCCGGTGACCCGGCGGCAGTCCTGGCCCTGCGCGGACGCCGCCCGGAACTCCGCGTCCGCCTGCTGCGCGGTGCGCGGGATGAGGTCGCTGCCGTTGCCCTCGGGGCAGTGCAGCGGGGCGGAGCGGCCGATGCCGCGCGGGTCGAAGGCGACCAGGTCGTAGCGGGCGGCCACGTCGGGGGTCGCCTCGAAGGCCCCGTCGGCGACGAGGGCGGCGCCGGGTTCGCCGGGGCCGCCCGGGTTGAACACCAGCGCGCCCAGGCGGCGTTCCGTGTCCCGGGCCCGGACGCGGGCCACCCGGATTCTGAGGGTGCTGCCCGCCGGGGCGGCGTAGTCGACGGGCACGGTGAGCCAGGTGCAGTCGGCGTCGGGGCGCAGGGTGAAGCCCGCCGGGCCCGCGTCCTGGGCGGTGCAGTCCCCCCAGTCGAGGCGCTGCCGGGCGAGGTGCGCGGGCAGCGGGGGCAGGCCGGACCCGGCTGCGCGGGCCGGCGCGCCCGAGGGGCTCGCCGACCGCGGCTCCGACCGTCCCGGGGTGCCGTCGGAACTGCACCCTCCGGCCACGAGGGCGCCCGCGACGGCCATTGCCGTCACGGCGGTGCGCGACACCCCGCGCGACCGGGTGCGTATGCAGGTCACCGTCCCAGTGCAGGGCGTGACGGGCGGCGGCGCAGCCGGGGAGGGGCCATCGGGATGACCACAGGAATAAGAAGGAAGACTTGCAAGTTTTCCTTCATGACAGGCAGACTGTCGTCATCTGCAGGAACGGCGAAAGAAGCCCGATGTCCAGCACCCTGACCACCGTCTCCCCCGCCGGCGAACGCATCCGGAGAACCGGATTCGGCCCGCGGTTCGTCGCACCCGTCGTGATCGGCTCGATGCTCAACCCGGTCAACTCGACGATGATCTCCACCGCGTTGGTCCCCATCGGCCGCGATCTCGGCGTCGGCACCGCCGGCACCGCCTGGCTGGTCTCGGGGCTGTACGCGGCCAGCGCGGTGGCCCAGCCCGCCATGGGCCGGATCGCCGACCACCTGGGGCCGCGCAGGGTCTACGCCGCAGGGCTGGTGCTCGTCGGGCTGGCCGGCCTGGCCGGGCTCGGCGCCTCCTCGCTCGGCATGCTGATCGTCGTCCGCGTCCTCATCGGCATCGGCACCTCCGCCGCCTACCCCGCCGCCATGGCCATGATCCGCGCCCAGTCCGCCCGGCTGGACCGGGAGCCCCCGGGCGGCGTCCTCGGCGCGCTGACCATCGCGGGGCTGGTGAGCGCGGCCGTCGGGCCCGCGCTCGGCGGCCTGCTCATCGGTCTGGCCGGCTGGCGGTCGATCTTCGGCGTCAACGTCCCGCTGGCCGTCGCCGGTCTCGTCCTCACCCTGCTGTGGCTGCCCGCGGACGAACCGCGCACGGCACCGCGGGAGCCCGTGCGGCAGGCCCTCGACCCGCTGGGCGTCCTGCTGTTCACGGGCGTCATGGTCCCCGCGATGATCTTCCTGATGCACCTGCGCCGGCCCGACTGGCTGCTGCTCGTCCTCACCCTCGCCATGGCGGGCGCCCTCACCGCCTGGGAACTCCGGGCCCCCAAGCCGTTCCTCGACCTGCGGATGCTGGCCGCCAACCGCCCCCTGCTGCGCACCTACGCCCGCTGCGGAGCGGCCTTCCTCGTCATCTACTGCATCCTGTACGGCTACACGCAGTGGCTGGAGGAGGTCCCCGGCTACTCGGCGACCGTCACGGGCCTGATCATGCTGCCCATGTCCGCGACGGCGGCGCTGTGTTCGTGGTTCGGCGCGCGCGGCCGGCGGGTGCGCGGACCGCTGGTGACCGGCACGGCCGCCATGACCGTGGCCGCCGCGGCCCTGTTCTTCACCGGGCCCGGCACCCCCGTCCTGCTGCTGACGGCCATCGGCGTCGTCTTCGGACTGCCCAACGGCCTCAACGCCGTGGGCAACCAGACCGCGCTCTACGCCCAGGCGCCCGAGGGCCGGATGGGCACGGCGGCCGGCTTCTTCCGCACGGCCCAGTACACCGGCGCCGTCGTCTCCGCCGCCCTCATCGGACTGCTCTACGGCGACCGGGCCGGCACCCACGGCCTGCACACCATCGCCCTCGTGCTCACCGGACTCGGTGCCGTGCTGCTGGTGGCCACACTGGCCGACCGCAGCCTGTCGAAAGGTACCCTTTCCAAGTGATCCACGAGCAGCCGCCGTCCCCCGCCGCAGCCGTCTCGCCCGAGCTCGCCGAAGCGGCGGCGAAACTCCGCGTCCTGACGGGACAGTTGATGAGGCGCCTGCGCGCCGCCTCCGAGGGCGAGGGCGTGACGCTGTCCCAGGCGGCCGTCCTCAGCAGGCTGGACCGGCATGGCCCCGCCACCACGGTCGCCCTCGCCCGCGCCGAGCGCGTCCGCCCCCAGTCGATGGGCGCCACGCTCGGCGCCCTCGAAGAGGAGGGCCTGGTCGAACGCTCCCCGCACCCCACCGACGGCCGCCAGGCCATCATGTCCCTCACGGACAAGGGCCGCCGCCAGCTGACGGAGGTGCGGCGCACGCGGGAGGGCTGGATCGCGCAGGCGCTGGGCGAGCGGCTGGATGCACGGGAGCAGGCCGTGGTGATCGAGGCGCTCGACCTGCTGACGCGGCTGGCCGAGGAGGAGTAGCCCGCCCTGCCGGTCCACAGGCCTGAACGCCCTCGCGCACGGGCAGGATGCGACCCATGGGGCAGAACATCGTGATCGTCGGGGCCGGGGTCGCCGGCACGAGCGTCCTCGTCCACCTCGTCGACGCCCTCACCCGCACCGGGCGCACCGGCCGCCCCTGCTCCGTCCATCTGGTGGACCCGCACCCGCCCGGCTGGGGGCTCGCCTTCGGGGACGGCGATCCGCTGCTGCTGTGCAACAGCGCCGCCGAGATCAACTCCGTCCGGGCGGACCGGCTCGACGACTTCGTCGTCCACCTCCGCGCCCACGGCTGGACGGGCACGCCCAAGGACTGCGTCCCGCGGGCGCGGATGGCCGAGTACTGCCACGAGCGCTCCGCCCAGGCCACCGCGCTGGCCGCCGCCCACGGGATCGACGTCCGCCACCACCGCACCACGGCCGAATCCGTCGGCGCCGGCACCGGCCACCCGGTGCGTCTCGGCACCGGGCAGGAGCTGGCGG
Organism: Streptomyces sp. NPDC002536; assembly: GCF_053594995.1. NCBI lineage: Bacteria > Bacillati > Actinomycetota > Actinomycetes > Kitasatosporales > Streptomycetaceae > Streptomyces > Streptomyces sp. NPDC002536. The sequence goes on along the minus strand of NZ_JBSFWU010000080.1, from coordinate 33,094 downwards.
GCGACGCCGTGATCATCAGCACCGGCGTCCAACGGCCCCGCGTTCCCCGCGCGTTCGAGGACGTCACCGAGCACCCCGCCTACCTCGACAGCCCCTACCCGGCGCACCGGCTCCGGGAGGCGCTGCGCCCCGGCGGCCGGGTGCTCGTCCTCGGCACGCGCCAGTCCGCCGTCGACGCGTCCCTGCTGCTGTGCCGCGAAGGGCACCGCGTCACCCTGACCTCCCCGTCGGGGCAACTGCCCGCCGTGCGCCCGTCGCTGGCCGCGCCCGGCCGCCCGCTGCCTCCCCTCGGCCGCATCGCCGCGCTCGACCCCGCGGACCCGCACCTCGCGGACCGGGTGATGCGGTGCGCAGTGGAGGCGCTGCGGCTGCTCGGCCCCCGGCCGCTGCGCCTGCAGACCTCGACCACCGCCGACCCCGTGCAGCGGCTGCGCGAGGAGACGGCCCTGGTCGAGGCGGGCGCCTGTGCCTGGCCGGATCTCGTGGTGCCGGTGATCGAGGCGGCCATCGCCCTCGGCGGCAGGCTTCCCGAGCACCGCCGGCGGGCCCTGCTGGCGCACTTCGCCCCCTTCACCGGCCGCTATGCCACGGCGATGACGGTCGTCAACGCCCATCGCCTGCTGGCCCGGTTCGACGCGGGCGCCCTGCGCATCGCCCCGGCCTATCCCGAGGCCGTCGCCTTCCGCGACGGCGCCTGGGAGGTGCAGTGGCCGGACGGGAGACCGGAGCGCTTCGAGCACGTCGTCAACGCCACCGGCTTCGAGCTGCCCGCCCTGCACTGGAACCGGGACCGCAGCGCACTGCACCTGTCCGGGCCGCAGCCCGGCGGCGGGATGCTCGGCCGGCTGGAGGCCGACCTGCGGGTCCGGCGGCACCCGCAGGCGCAGCCCGAGCGCGTGTGGCTGGCGGGGGTGGGCACGCACGTCCGCATCCCGTTCTCGAACCACCTGCGCAACGTGGCCCGGCAGGCCCGGCACGTGGCCGAGCAGGTCGCCGAGCAGGTGGCGGCGGGCGCGCCTGCACGGTGACGGGCGCCCCGGCAGCGCACAATACGGTCGCCCGGGTCCGCCGACCGGCCGCCGAGGAGTCAGATGCACAGCTGGACCACCCAGGACATGCCGAGCCAGGAGGGCCGGCTGGCCGTCGTGACCGGCGCCAACCGCGGCATCGGCTACGTCACCGCGCGGGAACTGGCCCGGGCGGGCGCCGAGGTCGTCATGGCGGGCCGGGACGGGGACAGGGTGCGGGAGGCCGCCCGGCGCGCGGCCGCCGAGGTGCCGGGTGCGCGGGTGCGTCCCGAACGGCTCGACCTGGCGGACCTGTCCTCCGTGGAGGCCTTCTCCGAACTGCTGGGCCGGGCCGGCCGTCCGGTGAACCTGCTGGTCAACAACGCCGGCGTGATGGCCGTGCCGGAACGGCGCACCACCGTGGACGGTTTCGAGCTCACCGTCGGCGTCAATCACCTGGGGCACTTCGCCCTCACCGGGCGCCTGCTGCCGCTGCTGCTGCGGGCACCGGGCGCGCGCGTCGTCACCGTCAGCGCGGCCATCGCCCGCAGCCCGATGGCCGATCCGAGCGATTTCCAGAGCACCCGGCACTACCGGCCGATGGCCGCGTACGCCAAGTCCAAGCTCGCCAACGTGCTGTTCGCGCTGGAGCTCCAGCGCCGCGCCGACGCCGCGGGCGCCGGGCCGGTCAGCGTGGCCGTGCACCCGGGTTCCAGTCTGACGGGCCTGCAGCGGCACCTGTCCCGGCCCGTGCAGCGCCTGGCGGGGGTCGCGCTGGAACGGTTCGTCGGCCAGCCCGTCGAGGCGGCCGCGCTGGCCTCCCTCTATGCGGGCACCGCGCCCGGCATCGCGCCGGGCGGTTTCTACGGACCCACCGGGCGCTTCGAGGCCCGCGGTGCCCCCGGACCCGTGGAACTCCCCACGGCCGCCGGGGACACCGCCCGGGCACGCGCCCTGTGGGAGACGTCGGAGGCCCTCACCCGGGTCCCGTACGTCTGGCCGGGCGGCCCGTACTTCGAGGAGGAGAACCCCTTCTGACGTCGTACCGGATGCCCGCTATCTGCGCAGCACCTTGCGGGCCAGGAAGTTGCCCAGCAGCTGGGCCAGTTGGACCAGGACGACGAGCACGGCCACGGCGACGACCATCACCGAGGTGTCGAAGCGCAAGTACCCGTACGTCATGGCCAGGTTGCCCACGCCTCCCCCGCCGACCGTCCCGGCCACGGCCGAGAAGTCGATGAGGGCGACGAGCATGAAGGTGAACCCGAGGACCAGCGGCCCCAGGGCCTCCGGGACGAGCACGGTGAGGATGATCCGCACCGGTCCCGCGCCCATTGAGCGGGCCGCCTCGATCACCCCGGGCTCCACGGAGACGAGGTTGCTCTCGACGATCCGGGCGACGCCGAAGGTGGCCACGACGACCATCGGGAAGACCGCCGCGTCGGTGCCGATCATCGTGCCGACCACGCTGCGGGTCACCGGGGACAGCGCCACGATGGCGATGATGAACGGGACCGGCCGGATGACGTTGATCAGGGTGTTCAGCACGGCGAACACCACACGGTTCTGCAGCACGCCGCCCTTGCGGGTGGCGTGGAGGGCCAGGCCGACGGCCATGCCGAGGACGGCGGACAGGGCCAGGGTGACGAGCACCATGTACACCGTCTCGCCGGTGGCGTCGACGACCTTGGGCCAGAAGGTGTGCCAGTCGGCCTTCACGGTGCGACCGCCTTTCGCTGATCGGTTCCCTGATCGGTTCCCTGGCCGGCGATACGGGCGAGGACGGCGTCGATGTCCCGTTCCGCGCCGCGCAGTTCGAGGGTCACGCTGCCGAGCGGGCGGTTCTGCACCTCGCCGACGCCCGCGTGGGCGACGGTGAAGTCCACGTCGTACACGCGCAGCAGCCGGGAGAGCTCCAGCGTGCCGTCCGTGTCGTGGGTGACGGGCACGGTGACGAGCCGTCCGCCGTGCCGGGCGCGCAGCCGGTCCAGGGCGGCGGCGTCCGGGAGGTCGTGGAGCGCGGAGCGGACGAACGCCTCGGTGGTGGGGTGCTGCGGGCGGGAGAAGACGTCGTAGACGCCGCCGCTCTCCACGACCTTGCCGTCGGCCATCACGGCCACGTGGTCGCAGAGGGCGCGGACCACGTCCATCTCGTGCGTGATCAGGACGATGGTGATGCCGAGTTCGCTGTTGACGCGCCGCAGCAGGGCGAGGACCTCCTGGGTCGTCTGCGGGTCGAGGGCGGAGGTGGCCTCGTCGCAGAGCAGCACCTTCGGCGAGGTCGCCAGGGCGCGGGCGATGCCGACGCGCTGGCGCTGGCCGCCGGAGAGCTGTTCGGGGTAGCGGCGGGCGTGTCCGTCCAGGCCGACGAATCGCAGGGCCTCCGCGGCCCGTTCGCGTGCGGCGGCGCGCGGCGTGCCGGCGACCTTGAGCGGGTAGGCGACGTTGCCGAGGACGGTGCGGGAACGGAAGAGGTTGAACTGCTGGAAGACCATCCCGATGGAGCGGCGCACCTCGCGCCGCCCCCGCTCGCCGAGGGCGCCGAGGTCCTGGCCGTCCACCAGGACGCTGCCCGCGGTGGGCACTTCGAGGTGGTTGACGAGCCGGAGCAGCGTGCTCTTGCCGGCGCCGCTGTGGCCGACGATGCCGAAGACGCTGCCGCGGGCGACGGTCAGGGAGACGTCGTCCACGGCCGTGAAGCCGGGGCCGCCGTCGCGGCCGTCGCCGGGGAAGGTCTTGGTGACATTGCGGAGTTCGATCACCGTGATCAACCCCGTCCCTGCGCGGTGAGCCGGTCGAGTTCCTGCTGGAGGTCGGCCTGCGGGAGGTCCAGGACGTAACGGGCGCCGCCCGCCGACTTCTTGACGGCCTCCTGCACCGCGGCCGACCGGTAGAGCTTGACGATCTTCTGCACCTTGTCGCCGTCCTTGTCCTTCGCCCGGGCGGCGATGACGTTGACGTAGGGCCGGGCGGCGGCGCTGCCGGGCTCGTCGCGGAAGATCGCCTGGTCGGTGCGGTGGCCCGCCTGCTCGGCGACTCCGGCGTTGATGACGGAGGCGGCGGTGTCCTTGAGACTGCGCGGCGTCTGCTGAGCATCAACCGGCGTAATTCTGACGTGCTTGGGGTTGTCGGTGATGTCGTCGGGCGTGCCGTAGATGCCGGCCTTGTCCTTGAGCCGGATCAGCTTGGCCTGCTGCAGGACGAGCAGGGCCCGGCCCTGGTTGGACGGGTCGTTGGGAATCGCGATCCGCGCGCCGTCGGGGATCGCGTCGACGGACTTGTAGGTGAGGGAGTACAGGCCCATCGGCGCCACGGAGGTGGAGGTGACGGGCACGATGTCGGTGTGGTTCTGCGCGTTGAACTGGCTGAGGAACGCCAGGTGCTGGAAGGCGTTCAGGTCGATGTCGCCGTCCGCCAGGGCCTTGTTGGGCAGCTGGTAGTCGTCGAAGGGGACGATCTTCACGTCGAGGCCTTCCTTCTTGGCCTCCTTGGCCAGCACGTCCCACTCCGGGTCCGTGCCGCTGACCCCGATCCGTACCCGGTTGCCGCCCGCCTCGTCGGACATCCCGCAGGCCGACAGCACCAGGGCGAGGGCGGCGGCTGCGGAGGCCGCGAGGGCACGGCGGCGGGACAGGGTGAGTTTCATCGGGGGCTCATTCCGGGAAGTGCGAGTACGTTCCGCGGATCTTAGGCATGGAATCACCAATGAACCTTTCAATGAAAGGAGAGATTCACACACCCGCAATACATCAAAGGAACTGACCGGAGTCTTATCAAGGGTCTTGTCGACTCCCCGCAGCCCGGTCGCATACTGCCCCCATGTCGATGACCCGGGCGAGAAACCGAAGAAGCAGCGCGCTCAACCTTCCGAGAACGGCCACCGGATTCGACCAGGTCCTCCACGCGGTGCGCGCGCGACCGCCGCGGCGGGCACCGGAGCTGCCCGGCGAACCGCGCTGGCGCAGCGAGTTCGTGGCCACGGCCCTCCGGGGACCACGGGTGCGGCTCCAGGAGTTCGGCTACGCGTCCCACGAACTCGGCCGCGGCCAGGGCCGGCTGGACGACACCGCGCTCGTCGGCCCCGTACAGATCCTGACGCCGGAGGGCCTCTCCTGCCTCACCGAGGTGTGCGACCGGCTGGAGGGCGCCGCGGGCGCCAGCCGGTTCATCGCCACGCGCCGGGTGCGCAGCGCCGACCTGATGTCGGCGTTCATCAACAACATGATCCGCGACCGGACGTTCCTGCTGACGTGCTCCCGCCTGGTGGGTGTCCCGCTGATCCCGCACCCCCTGCGCATCCCGACCGCCCAGATCAACTACTTCGAGGGCCGGGGCCCCGGCGCCCGTCCCGACATCGTGCGGTGGCACCGCGACGGCATGGACTACGTCTTCACGATCCAGCTGAACGGCTACGAGGACTACGAGGGCGGCCGCTTCAGCTACTTCCGTGGCCGCACGGACGAGTTCGACGGCGCGCGGGAGGGCGACCCCAGGATCCACGAGGCGGACTGCGGGGACCGCGGCGCGACCCTGTTCCTGCACGGGAGCCGCATCTTCCACGCGGTGACCCCCGTGACACGGGGGCGGCGGGTGACGCTGGTCGTGTCGTTCTTCTGCCCGTACTTCGCGCGGCAGGACTCGAACACGTTCTGGCACCTCGCCGGGGACGACGGGATCCCGGCGACGATCCCGTGCTGGCTGCGGCTGAAGTGGCCGGTGCGGGACGCGGCGATGGACTATGCGCTGCGGGCCGGGAGCCCGGTGGTGACGTGGGAGGACGTGCGTTAGGCCGTGCCCGGCGGATCGGCGGTGCCCGAGCTGGAGCAGTTGCATACCGGCCATGCCCCGGCGGTCCTGGCCTTCGAGCTGGCGAACCGCGCCTACTTCGCCGCCTCGATCTCCGACCGCGGGGACGAGTTCTTCGACCGGTTCGCCGAACGGCACAGCGCCTTGCTGGCCGACCAAGAGGCCGGCATCGGTGCCTTCTACGTACTCGTCGCCAAGGACGGCTCGGTCCTGGGCCGGTTCAACCTGTACGGCTGCGAGGACGGCACTGCCGAACTCGGCTACCGGGTCGCGCAGCACGTCGCCGGCCGCGGCGTGGCAACCGCGTCCGTCCGGGAGCTGTGCCGGTTGGCGGCGGCACGGCACGGACTGCGCACACTGCGGGCGGCCACCTCCCACGACAATGCCGCATCCCGGAGGGTGTTGACCAAGGCCGGATTCGTCCCGATCGGCCCGGCCGCCCCGGCCGATCTCGGCGGCAGGTCGGGCACTTGGTACTGGCGCGACCTCCAGCTGTAGACCGTGCTACGACCTGCGGCGAACGCGCGGCCAATCTCGGGCCATGAGGAAACCAGCCGACTGCGCAGCGCCTTCGGACCGGAGTAGCACGACCGGCGCGCCAGGCTCAAGAGCTGTGCAACGCCCGAAACCTCTCCCTCAGGTCGACGACCCTTTCGGCCCGGCGTCCCATCAGATAGACCATGTTGTGCGTACGCCGCACCTCGTGCAGCAGGACGAACCCCTGCGTCTTGTAGTACGCGACCAGCCCGGGGAAGTGACATCCACGACGCACCCACGCCTTCCCCTCCTGAGCGGCCCGGTCCACCGCCCACAGCGCCATGGCCGTTCCTGGCTTCGTCTCCTGACATGCCGGATCGGTGACCGAGGAGTACAAGTAGTGCGCCGGCTCGCTCAACTCCTCCTCGGTCCAACCCCACGGCGGGGTGTGCTCCTGCACGGTGGTGCACCCGATGACCCTCCCGCCGTCCTCGGCAAGGACCCACACGTCTCCGTCGGGGTTCTCCGCCTGCCGCGCGAGTTCGGCTGCGCTGTCGCGCCAACTCGGCAACCCGCGTTCCTCCAGCCATGCCGAACGGGCAAGGATCACACTTTCCACGGCCGGGGCGTCGGCGGCAGTGGCCGGGCGCATTGCGAACACGGGTGTCTCCTGGAGTTGGAGGTCGCGGCAGACCAGGCCCCGATCCGCAGGTACACAGGGGCAGTTGCGGACCGGAGCCCAGCCGGGGATACAGGACGGTCAGGCCGCCCGCTGACGCCAGGTGACCAGGACGGCCTGGACGGTGCTGGAGGCCCGGGTCTGCCCGGTGATGTCGGCCCACAGGTAGGCGTCGTGCTCAGTGAGCTCTACTGCTTGTTCGGTGCTGATGACGGTGGCGGCGAAGTTGTGCTGCCGGGTCGTGCGGCCACTGCCGGAGCGGTAGTCGAAGTGGCCGAGGTAGTCAGCGACGGCCGCGACGGTCAGGCCGGTCTCTTCGGCGACCTCGCGCCGCAGGGCCTCGATGAGGCTCTCGCCAGGATCGACGCCAAGGGATGAATGCGCAGTTTCAAGCCCATGCCGGTGACCGCGAAGCGGGCGAGCGGATGGGTGGCAGGGATCTCTCGGCGGCAGCGCTTGTTGTACTGGCCGTGCAGCAGCACCCGGTAGTACAGCTCGGTGTCGTCGGTGGCGACGAAGCCGCCCTCACCGGCCGACAGTGGCTTGGGGCCGTTGAGGCTGAACGCGGATGCGGTGCCGAAGGTGCCCGTGCGCTGGTGGTTCCAGGTGGCGCCGTGGGCGTGGGAGCCGTCCTCCAGCAGCATCAGGTGGTGCTCGTCAGCGAAGGACGCCAGGGCATCCATGTCTTCGGGCAGCCCCCACAGATGCACTGCCACCACGGCCTTCGTGCGGTCGGTCAGCCGCCGTGCTGCGTCCTCCAGGTCGAGTTGGCCGTGCTCGTCGACGTCGGCGAGCACGGGGTGGGCACCGAGGTGGAACAACGGCGTTGCGGTGGCGTGGAAGGTGAGCGCCGGGACGATGACCTCATCGCCGGGACCGACGCCGGCGGCCGCGTACATCGAGTGCAGGGCGGCCGTCCCGGTGCACGTCGTCACGACGTGCCGTAGTCCAAGGTAGGAGGCAAGCGCGTCCTCCAAGTCGGCGATGACGCCGGTACGGTCCGGGATGGACACGGCACTTTCCAACTGGCGGACCACGGCCTGACGATCGGCCTCGGTGACGGGCGGCCACTCGAAGTGCGGGCCCGGGACGGATACGACGGGTTCGCCACCGAGCAGGGCGAGCGGGGAGCCGTTCATGCCAGGAACTCCTTCGGATCCGCGGGGCGATGGGTGGCGGCAGAGGCGTAGGCGGCGGCCAGGAACGCGGCATGCGGCAGGTGCTCGGCCGGGCCCGACGTGTTGGGGGCGGTGCCGTCGAGGACGCGGCAGAAGCGGTCGATCAGTCCGGCGGGCGGGCAGGGCCAGGCCGGTTCCCGCAGCAGCGACTCGACAACCTGCCCGGCCGGATCGAGGAGGCGCACGACGCCGCGGTCGATGGCAAGTGTGCCGTGAGGGCCGGTAATGGCCAGGTGCTCGGTCTTCGGCCCGGCCGAGCGCGAGACCAGCAGCGACCCGTACAGGCCGGAGCCATAGGCGAGGTGGACCAGCGCGGTGTCCTCCGCGTCGTACTCGGCTCCCGGCACCGCGGCAGTCGAGGTGTGCGCGAGGACGCGGTCGGGCAGACCGAGGTACCAGATGAGCAGGTCGATGAGGTGGTAGCCCATGTCAGCCAGGCACCCGCCGCCGGCGAGGCTGGCTCGGCCGCGCCAGCCGGCCGCCGGGTCCGGGCAGTGGAAGGTGTACCGGCCCTCGACCAGGTATGGGTCGCCGATCTGTCCCAGCAGCGCGAACGCGGCGGCGTAGACGGGGTGGAAGCGGCGCTGGACGGTGACCATCAGCTCGATACCCGCCTTGTCGCACTGCGCAGCGAGCTGGGCGGCTTCGTGCGGGTCGGTGGCGAACGGCTTCTCCTTCATCACGTGCACCCCCGCATCGGCGCACGCGGTGACCACCTGCTGCCCGGCGTGGTGTGGCACCGCGGCAATGACGAAGTCAGGCTGCACCTCCTGCAGCAGGCGCTCGACAGCGGTGAAGCCGGGCACTTGGTGAACGTCGGCCGCGGCGGCGACCCGGCCGGCGTCGACATCGCAGACACCGGCGAGCTCGGCGAGTCGGCACTGGGCGAGGCCGGGCAGGTGGTCGTTGGTGGCCTGGCCGCCGAGTCCCACCATCGCGGCCCTCTTGCGTACGGTCATCGCTGGCATCCCCCTTCGGATGTGCGACGGCAGCCCGCTGTCCGGGCCGCCCGCCTCAAGCACACCGCGGCTGATGCGGCGGTGACAGGCGCACTGGCACGGGCTGCAAAGCCCTTTGCATCGGGTGCAAATACCCTGTCCGGCACCGGCAGGCGCGAGTACGGTGTGCGGCGGCGCACTCCCGGCAAGCGGGGTACGGTATGGACGCAGTCACAGCACAGCCGGTACCAGCGGCGGACGGCAGTCCCGGCGAACTGGTGCGGCAGACACGCAAAAGGCAGGGCCTGACCCTGGTTCAGTTGGGGAGGCTCACCGGCTATTCCGCGGCCCAGGTCTCCCGGTACGAACGGGGCATCTCACCGCTGACGGACGTCACTGTGCTGCGCCGCTTCGCCGACGCCCCTCGCCCTCCCGCCACAGGCCCTCGGCCTGACCGCCCCGCCACAGGTCCGGCACGGACGCACGATCGGCCCGACCACCACCTACCCGCGCCTGCAGGCCCCTAGGGTGGCAGGGACGGCTCGTCGAGGAGACGGGGAGGACCCGGTGCGGCGCAGGCGATTGCTCGTCAACCTCGCGGTCACGGCTGCCGCAGCCGTCGGCTCCCCGATCCTGCCCACGAACCGGACACCGGTGAACCAGGCCGCGCTCGGCGAGCTGTTGGTCGCACGCCTCCGGGACGCCATGCTGGGTCTGCACATCGACATCGCCGCCCCGTCAGCGGCCGTACTCCAGGCAGATCTCGCCCACGCACTCACCGACTTCCATGCCTGCCAGTACGGCAGCCTCGCCGTGCGTCTGCCCCAACTGATCTGCACCGCCCACGCCCATGCCGCCACCGACGAGTCGGCGGACAGCGGCGTCCTGCTCGCGAGCAGCTACTTCCTGGCCACCCGCATGCTGATCAAGCTGGACGAGCAGCAGCTCGGCTGGATGGCCGCCGACCGCGCCCGCCAGAGCGCCGAGACAGCGGGCAATCCCCTGCTGGTTGCGGAGGCCGCGCGCCAACTCGCCGTCCTGGCCCGCAAGGCCGACTGGAACGACCAGGCGCTCTCCATCGCGCTCGCAGCCGCCGACCAGCCAGCCCTACGCGGCGGGGAACCGGCCCTGGCCGCGCAGCGGGGGCTGCTGATCCAGTCCGCCGCCTACACCGCCGCCCGCGCCGGCGACACGGCCAGCATGCGGGAGCTGACGAAGGAAGCCGCGGCCATCGCCAACCAGCTCGACCGCGTGCAACTACGGGACCACGGCGGCAGATTCAGCCCCGCCACGGTCCAGCTCCACCTCATCTCCGCCGAGAACTCCGCCGGCGACCCCTCCGCCGCCCTTGCCGCCGCAAAGGCAGTGGCGCCCGGGAGCCTGCCCAGCACCGAGCGCCGCGCCCGCTACTACACCGACGTCGCCACCGCCTTCGCCCGCTGGAACCGCAGGGACGACTGCATCCGCGCGCTGTTGGCCGCCGAGCACCACGCCCCGGAGGAGACCCACGCCCGGCCGGCGGTGAAATCCCTGGTATCCGGCCTGTTGGTCTCCGGGCGGACGACCGCAGAACTACGCGGGCTCGCCGCCCGTGTCGGCGTCCTCGTCTGACGGCTCCTGCCGGACACATGACGGCCCAGCCCCTCGCCCCCTACCCCACCCCCCGCGGCGCATGCCGCAGATAGGCGAGAACCGCGCTCACCCTCCGATGCAGCTGGCTCTCCTCCGCCAAGCCCAGTTTGGAGAACGTCGAGTTGACGTGCTTCTCGATCGTCGACTCCGACAGCGTCAGCGCCTTCGCGATCGCCCGGTTCGTCTTCCCCTCCGCCATGTGCCGCAGCACGTCCAGCTCCCGGCGCGTCAGCGCCGCCAGCGGGGCGTCCGCCGCCCGTGTGTGGCTGCCCATCAGGACCTCCACGATCCGGGGGTCGACCACGGAACGGCCCGCCGCCACCTCCCGGAGGGCCCGGAGCAACTCGTCCAGCTCTCCGATCCGTTCCTTCAACAGGTACGCCAGGCCGTCCGTCCCCCGCTGGAAGAGGTCGAACGCGTAGTTCTCGTCGGCGTGCTGCGAGAGCATCACGACGCCGATGCCGGGATGCGCGGCCCGGATCGCGTGGGCCGCCGCGATGCCCTCGGTGTGGTGGCTCGGCGGCATTCTGATGTCCGCGATCACCGCCTCCGGGCGCAACCGGTCGACGGCATCGAGGAGTTCGTCGGCGTCGCCGACCGCCGACACCACGGCCACGTGCCCGGTGTCCTCGAGCAGCCGTCGCGTGCCCTCGCGCACCAGGTAGTGGTCCTCGGCGATGACGACCCGCATCGGTTCCTCGGCCGCTTCAGTCACTGACATCCTCCCGCACCCGCTCCGCCAGCCGGGAGCGGATCACGGTGCCGCCCCCGGTCCGGCTGGTGATCAGCAGATCGCCGCCGACCGCCTCGATCCTGTCCCGCATCCCGGTCAGCCCCGAGCCGGCGGCGGGGTCGCCGCTGAAGCCGACGCCGTCGTCGGTGACCTCCACCACCAGCCAGCCCCCGGCCCGCGTTATGCGGATGGTCGCGTGCGTGGCGTCGGCGTGTTTGAGCACGTTGGTCAGCGCCTCCGAGACCAGGTAGAACGCCGACTCCTCGACGTCGAGCGCGAAGCGCACCCGGTCCAGCGAGTCCTCGACGTGCACGGTGACCGGGATCGGCATCCGGCGGGCGCGGGAGGTGACGGCGGCCACCAGGCCCTGGTCGGTGAGGACCGGCGGGTGGATGCCGTGGGCGACCTCGCGCAGTTCGTCGATGACGCGGTAGGCGTCGTCCTGGACCTCGGCCAGCACCGTGTCGACGTCGCCCCCGCGGGCGAGCCGGTTGCGGGCGAGCCGCAGCTTGGCGACCAGGGCCACCAGGTCCTGCTGAATGCCGTCGTGCAACCGGCGCTCGATGCGCCGCCGTTCACCGTCCTGGGCGTGCACGATGCGGGCGCGCGAGGCGTCGAGCTCGCCCGCCTGGCGCTGCACCTCCTCGACGCGCGCGGACAGTTCGGCGGCGAGGTACACGTTGTGGACGGCCAGCGCGGCCTGCCGGGCCAGGGTCTCGACCACGTCGTGGTCCTCGGGCGTGAACCGGCCCTCCGTCTTGGGCCCGTACTCGACGAGGCCGAGGACCTCGTGCCCGTACCACAGGGGGAGGCTCGTCCTGGAGGTTCCGTCCGTCTCCTCGCCCGCGGCGCCCAGATGGGCCGGCAGGCCCTCGCCGCCCAGCCGGATGCGGACCCACTGCAGGCTGAGGCCCTCCTGGAGGCCCGCGGCGAGCTGGGGGGCCAACAGGTCGAGGTCATAGGCGTGTTCGAGTGCGGTGCCGAACTGGACGAGCAGTTCGAAGCTGCTGAGCCGCTTGCCGAAGACGCGGCGTTCGGCGAGCTGGTTCAGCCGGGCGCGCACCGGCTGGAACAGGGCCGTCGCCGTGACGGCGACGAGGACGGACAGGCCGATCGGGAAGTACTGGCCGGCCGTCAGCCCGAGCGTCATCGCCATGCCCAGGTACCAGGCGCTGATGATCAGCCACAGCGTGCCGTAGACGACTTCGCGGCGGATGACGATGTCCACGCCGAGGAAGCGGTAGCGGAAGGCCGCGTAGACGACGGACAGCGAGATGAGCACGTACGGCAGGGCGCCGAGCAGCGAGCCGATGAGGTAGAGGATGCCGGTCTCGCCGTGCCAGGTGCGGAAGAGGCGGCAGCTGCCGCGGCCCAGGAAGAGGACGGCGGCCGCGGCGGCGAGCGGCAGCAGCCGCGCGGCGTCCTCCTGTCCGGCTGCGCGGGCGCGCAGGCAGCGGACGACGAGCAGAGCGGCGCCGAGTCCGGGCAGCCAGGCCTCGGGGTAGTAGAAGACGGCGAGTTCGACGACGCGGGTCGGCACCCCGGCGAGCGGCAGGACGAGCGGCAGGGTGAGCAGTCCCCACAACGCGCCCAGGACGGCGCGTTCGTGGCGGAACCGGTAGCGGCCGTCGGGCAGCAGGGCGAGCAGACGTACGACGAGGACGCTGAAGGTCAGGTTGTTGACCTCGGTCGGCAGCAGGACGGCCGAAGCCTCCAGCGAGGGAAGGCCGTTCTCGGGTGCGGTCAGGTCCCAGCCGTACCGGGTGGTCAGCAGGGCGGCGGTGTAGCGGATGGCGATGCTCGATGCGAGGGCGGTGCCGACCAGCAGCAGCCGGCGCGCGACCGGGCTGGCGGGAGCGTGCCACCAGGCGAACAGGCCGGCGCAGTAGCACGGCAGGACGGAGCCCAGGATCCAGGGCAGCGTCACGGTGTTGTTCCGCAGCAGTATCGCACCGGCCGCGACGGCCCACAGGAGGCACAGCCCGCCGGAGATCGCGGCAATGCGCATGGGCCGGCCGGTACCCCTCACTCGCGTCATTATCGATGGTGTTCGTGACCTTGGTCCAGAACCAGAAGCTGACCCGCAAGCGCGTATGGCGGAAAACCCCCAGTGGAATCGGAGGGTTCCAGGGTCCCCCTGCACGCCGCGGTCGCGGCAGACTCGGTATGTCCGCCGTGGAAAAGTCCCCGATATGGCGGGCAGGTGACGGCAGGTCGTTCTGGCGTACGACACCACGAACTCTGCACGAACTGTTCAGTGTTGAAAATCCGAAGGGGAACCATGCTCGAGTCGTCCGGTCCCGAGGTGGTCGTCTGGGACACCACCTATGCCTGCCCACTGCGGTGCTCGCACTGCTATTCGGAGTCCGGACGCCGGGCTCCCCGGCAACTGGGCCACGAGGACATGCTGCGGGTCGCCGATGCCCTGATCACGCTCAACCCCCGCGTGGTCGCCCTGTCCGGCGGCGAACCCCTCGTCGTCAAGGGCATCTTCGAAGTGGCCGGCCGGCTGTCCCGGGCCGGGATCAAGACAGCCGTCTACACCAGCGGCTGGATCATGGAACCGTGGATGGCCACGGAGCTCGCCAAGGTCTTCGACGAGGTCATCGTGAGTCTCGACGGGGCCACCGCGCAGATCCACGACCGGATCAGGGGCCGGCGCGGCTCCTTCGACCGGGCCCTGAGCGCCCTGACCCTGCTCGACGCCGCCGCACGCGAGCGGCGCCGGCGCCGGCGCAGTCCGCTGTGGTTCGGCATCGACTGCGTCGTGGTCCGCAGCAATTTCCCGCAGCTGGAGGAATTCTGCACGGCCATCGCCCCCCGGTACCCCGAACTGCGCAGCGTCACCTTCAACGCCGCGGTTCCCGAAGGACTCGCCAGCCGCCCCGAGTTCGGTCATTTCGAACTCCTCGACGACGAACAGGTCGCGCAATTGACGAGCGAGGAACGGCACGCCCGGCTCCAGGCCCTCGCCCCGGAATCGGTGCGCGTCTTCACCACCGACAACAGCAATCTCGTCATGCGCCCCGACCGGTTCGCCAGCGGCGTCGACGCACGGGTGATGCAGGTCGAACCCGACGGAGAGGTACGGGCCCTGCCGGTCTACGAGGGAACGGTGGGAAACCTGCTCGAAGAATCCCCGATGGAACTCTGGCAGCGCGGCATTTCGCGGCTGAACGACCCCTTCGTCATCGAGACGCTCTCCGCGGTGCGCACCATGCAGGACTGGGCGGAGGCGGTGCGGCGGATGGACTACCACTTCGGCTCCCCGGAGGTGCGCTCGCGGATCGACCGCCGCTCGGTCCGGACGAACCCCCCGGAATTCAGCGCGCTGGCGCTGTGACCCATCGAGTCCTCGCCCCGAGGAGGACGTGCCGTGTTGACGTTCAAGGACTACGACCGCTTCTGCCTCGCCGACCCGGTCTTCTACGACCGTCCCGAGCACTACCCGGACGCGGGCGAACGGCTGGCCGCGGCGCGGCGGCTCGCTCCCGAGGGCTGGACCCGCGGCGAGTCGGGCTGGTGGATCACCCTGCGGCCCGGTGGGGAGACGGCCCCCGGACAGGGCTGGCAGATCCACGTGTCCGTCACCCTGCCCGAGGTGGTCCGGGCCGTCGAGATCGTCTGGGGCCACTGCGTCGAGCGCAGGATCCCGTTCGACTTCGTCCGCAGCCGGG
Organism: Streptomyces sp. NPDC002536; assembly: GCF_053594995.1. NCBI lineage: Bacteria > Bacillati > Actinomycetota > Actinomycetes > Kitasatosporales > Streptomycetaceae > Streptomyces > Streptomyces sp. NPDC002536. Next base: position 17,967 of record NZ_JBSFWU010000080.1, on the reverse strand, counting down.
CCGCCGCCCGTGAGCTCAACGGCGACCGGGCCGACCGGCTCACCGGCGGCAGACTCATCACCGTCCACGTCGACGGCGAGGAGCAGCTGACCCGTACGCTCACCGAACTCGGCGCCCTGCTCGACGGGTTGACCGGGCCGTACGTGCTGGGCGGGCTGCGGCACGGAGCGGGCCCGATGTACGTGCGCTACGGGTCCCGGGACGGGCGGACGTGCCCCGACGGGGAGGGCGAGTGGGGGCCCGCCCTGCTCACCCCCGACGGCACGCTCGTCCCCGAGCCGCGCCGCCCGGTGTTCTCCCCGCCCGACTGGCTGGAGCTGCCCGCGGTACTCCGCCCCGACCTGGAGGCCCTGCACGCCGCCCCCGCGGGCGAGTTCCCCTACCGGGTCGAGCGCGCCCTCGGCCTCGGCAACGGCGGCGGCACCTACCGCGCGGTGGACCTGCGCACCGGCGCCACGGTCCTGCTCCGCGAGGCCCGGCCGCACGCCGGGCTCGACCTGCGCGGCGAGGACTCCGTCACCCGGCTCGGCCGGCAGCGTTCGGCGCTGGAGCGGCTCGTGGGGCTGGAGTGCGTACCGCGCCTCGTGGACCAGCGCACGTACGCCGAACACCACTTCCTGGCCGAGGAGTTCATCGAGGGCCGCACCCTGCTGCAGGCCGCCTCGCTCGCCTTCCCGCTGACCTCGGCCGAGCGCGCCGCCCGGGAGGCCGAGCCCTACACCACGTGGGCGCTGGGCGTGCTGGAGCGGATCGGCCGGGCGCTGACCGCCGTGCAGGAGCGGGGCCTGCGGCTGGGCGAACTGCCGCCGAAGAACGTCGTGCTGCGGCCCGACGGCCGGGTGGCGCTCGTCGGCTTCGCCTCGGCGACCGGCCTCCACGACACCCGCCCGGCGGCCCCGGGCGAGCCGGGCTTCAGCGTGCCGCCCGGCTGCCGCGGCGCGGAGGCCGTGCGCCACCTGCTCGACTGCCTGCGGCTGTGGCTGTTCCTGCCGGTCCCCTGGCGCGACCCCGCCAAGCTGCACACCCTCGTCGCGGCCGTCGCCCGGCACTACCCGGTGCCCCCGGGCTTCGGCTCCGCGCTGGTGCAGGGGCTGTGGCCCGACGGCCGGCCCGCGGAACAGGACCGGGCGGGCGCCCTGCTCGCGGCGGAGCCGCCGGACTGGCCCGCGATCCGGGGCGCGCTCGTGCACGGCATCCACGCCTGCGCCACGCCCGACCGCACGGACCGGCTCTTCCCCGGCACGCCCAACGGGCGCACGCTCATCGGGGGTTACCCCCTCGGCTACGGCGCGGCCGGGGTGCTGTACGCGCTGCACCGCGCGGGCGCGGACGTCCCGGAGCCGTACACCGCCTGGCTGGCGGCCGCCGCCACCCGGGACCGCAGGCCCCGGCCGGGGCTCTACGACGGGCTGCACGGCGCCGCGTTCACCCTCGACCTGCTGGGCCGGCGCGAAGCCGCCCTCGACGTCCTGGACCGCTGTCTGGCCCTGGACGAGCGGGCGTTCGCCTTCGACCTGGCGGGCGGCCGGGCCGGCATCGCCCTGACCCTGCTGCACTTCGCCGCGGCCACCGGCGACACCGCACTGCACGACGCGGCCCTGCGCATGGCCGCCGACCTCGCGGAGGCCGTCGAGGAAGGGCCCCTGCCCGGCAGGCCGGGCCGGCCCGCGCCGTACGGGCTGCTGCACGGCGCGACCGGGATCGCCCTGCTCTTCCTGCGCCTGTACGAGGAGTGCGGGGAGCGGCGCTTCCTCGACCTGGCCGACCGGGCGCTGCGGCTCGACCTGAGCAGGCTGCGGACGCTGCCCGACGGGCACGTGGCGCTCTTCGACGGCTCCGCCCACCTTCCGTACCTGCACGGGGGCAGCACCGGGCTCGCGTTCGTCCTGCGCGACCTGTTGCGGCACCGCCCCGACGGGCAGCGGGCCGAGCTGCTGGCCCGTATCCGCCGGACCTGCGACGCGGTGTACGTGCGCAACGCGGGCCTGCTGCGCGGGCGTTCCGGCTCGGTGGCCGTGCTGGCCGCGCTGGACGAGCCCGCGGACCGCCCGGCCCTGCTGCGGCAGATCCGCCTGCTGTCCTGGCACGCCCAGTCCTACCGCGGGCACCTCGCCTTCCCGGGCTTCCGTGCGCTGCGGCTGTCCGCAGACCTGGCGACCGGTTCCGCGGGCGTGCTGCTCGCGCTGAGCTCCGCGTTCGAGAGGACCGGCCCCGTCCTTCCCTTCCTCGATCCGCGGTCCGTCACCCGCGCGGCGCCGGAGGGAGGTGAACGGCATGTCGGAAATCCTGGAGCTGCAGGAGATGGAGGAGGAGACCCCCGCCCTGTGGCCGTGTAGCAACAGTTACCAGAGCACCCTCGGGCAGGTCTGACGGCCGGCCCCGGGGGAGGCGCGCCGGCCGTCCGTTCATCGCCCCACGGGGACGGCCGGCGCGTAGCGCCCCGAAGGGGCGCGGGGAACTGCGCGACCAGCCACGACGCACCCGCAGCCGAAGCTCCCGGGGCTCCGCCCCGAACCCCTGGGGTGGTGCGTCGGCTGCAGGCCAGCAGTGGCTGATCGCGCAGTTCCCCGCGCCCCTGACGGGGCGCAGATCCGCCGGACACCCCCCACCGGAGGAGGACCACCATGCTCGCCCAAGGCCACCTCGCCGCCGACCCCCTCTTCGCGGACGCCCCAGACCGCGTCGAAGACGCGGCAAGCCGCTTCGCACGCGCCGACCGTCCCGCACCCCCCGGCTGGCGCCGGGCCGAGCACGGCGGCTGGGTCTCCCTCCAGCACGCAGGCGCCCGACTGCCCCCGCAGGGCTGGAAGATCCACGCGTCGGCGACGGCCGAGGAGGCCCCGCGCGTGGTCGACTCGGTGTGGGAGTACTGCGTAGAACGCGGCATCGGCTTCAAGTTCCTGCGCAGCAGCACCCTGTTGGCGCTGGTCAACAGCAAACGGGCACCGCGCTCGGCCGGCGGCAAGCTGATCACGATCTACCCGCGCTGCGAGGAGCTGCTGGAGCGCACGCTGCGGGAGCTGTCCTCGCTCTTACGGGGCGTCAAGGGCCCGTACATCCTCAGCGATCTGCGCTGGCACGAGGGCCCGTTGTACGTGCGCTACGGGGGCTTCGCCCCGCGCTTCTGCTTCTCGCGCGACGGCGACTACGTGCCCGCCGTGGTGCGCCCGGACGGCGAACCGGTGCCGGACGTGCGCGGGGCCTCCTTCCGGGTGCCGCCGTGGGCGGGGGTGCCGCCTTTCGTCGCGGACCGGATCCGGGCCTCCCGCCGCGGGCCGGGCACACGGCTCCCGTACCGGGTGGAGAAGGCGCTGCGCTTCTCCAACAGCGGCGGCGTCTACCGCGCCGTCGATCCGGGCACCGGACGCACGGTGGTGCTCCGGGAGGCCCGCCCGTACACCGCCGTCGACGACCGGGGCAGGGACGCGGTCGCCCGGCTGGGCCGCGAACACGCCGTGCTGCAGCGGCTGGCCGGGCTGGACTGCGTGCCGCGGGTCCTGGGGCGTACGGTCCACTGGGAACACCACTTCCTGGCCGAGGAGTTCGTCGAGGGCGAGCCGCTGCCGGAGGCGGTCGCCCGGCGCCATCCGCTCTTCCGGCCCGAGCACGGACCCGCCGAACGGGCCGCCTACGCCGCGTGGGCCTGCGCCGTCCTCGACCGGATCGGGGCGGCGGTGGCCGCGCTGCACGCACGCGGCGTCGTCTTCGGGGACCTCCAGCCGGGCAACGTACTGGTCCGCCCCGACGGCAGCGTGTGCCTCGTCGACTTCGAGACGGCCTTCGGCATCGGCGAGGACGTCGCACCGGCCATGGGGACGCCGGGTTTCGTCGCCCCGTGGGCGCGTTCGGGCACCGCGGTGGACGTGTACGGGCTGGCCTGTCTGCGCCTTGCGGTCTTCTGTCCGCTGACGGAGCTGATGCGCTTCGACCCGCGCAAGCCGGGGCAGTTGATCCGGCTGGTCGAGGAACGCTTCCCGGTGCCACCGACGTTCGCCGCGCGGCTGCGCGAGGAACTGACCCCGCCCCCGGGCACGGCCGTCAAGCCCGCCGTGGCCTGGCCCCCGGGCGGCCGGGAGGCGCAGTGGGGCCCGGTGCTGGACTCGCTGTGCGAGGCGGTGCTGCGCAGCGCCACCCCGGAGCGGGAGGACCGGCTCTTCCCCGGCGACGTCCGGCAGTTCGACGGTCAGGAGACGGGCCTGGCCTACGGCGCGGCCGGGGTGCTGCACGCCCTGCACGTGACCGGGTACGGCACGCGCCCGGAGTTCGCCGGGCACGCCGACTGGCTGGTGCGGGCGGCCGAGCGCGCGCAGTGGCCGCGGCCGGGGCTCTACGACGGGCTCGCCGGGGTGGCCCACGTCCTGGGCGAGTCGGGGCGGGTGCAGGAGGCGCGGGCGGTGCTGGAGCGGCTGGCCGCCTTCGACCTGCGGGGCTGCGGGACGGGCCTGTTCGGCGGCCTGGCCGGGATCGCGCTGGCCTTCCTGCACGCCGGCCACGCGGAGGCCGCCGTCCGGCTGGGCGACCGCCTCGCACGATCCCTCGACGGCGACGGGGACGGGGACAGGGACGGCGTCACCGCCCCCGGGCTGATGCGCGGATGGTCGGGCCCGGCCCTGCTGTTCGTGCGGCTCTTCGCGGCGACGGGCGAGGAGCGCTGGATGCGGTGCGCGGAGACCGCCCTGGCCCGGGACATCGCGCGCTGCGGAGCGCCGCGCGGGCGATACGTCCAGGTCAAGGACGGGCAGCGCTGGGTCTCGGGGCTCGGCGCGGGCAGTGCGGGGATCGGCGTCGTCCTCCAGGAGTTCCTGCGGCACCGCCCCGACACCCACTTCGCGCGGCTGCGCGACCGCATCCGCGACGGGCTGGGGACGGAACTGCTGCTGTCGCCGGGCCTGTTCACGGGGCACGCCGGGCTGCTGTACGCCCTGGCGCACCTGGACGGTCCGCAGGAGCTGCGGGACGTGCAGCTGCGGGGGCTGGGCGTGCATGCCGTGCCCTACGAGGGCGAGTTGGCGTTCGCGATGGACGGACTGCTGCGGCTGTCCATGGACTTGGCGACCGGGACGGCGGGGGTGCTGCTGGCGGTGCACGCGGCGGTGCGGGGCGGCGGCGGGCTGCCGTTTCTGGGTTCTTGAGGGGTGGTTGGGGGTGTGCGGGGGGCGTGCGTCGGGTGACGCGCTGCGGGCGCTCGGGCGAGCGGGGCGGAACCGCAGGCTCCGCCGGGTAGGAAAGGAACCGTTCCCGCAATTCCCCAAGTCACCGAAGAGGTGGGCATGTTCGGTAGGTACGGTGTCCGGGTCTCCCTGTGCGCGATGGCGCTGACCGCCGCGTCCCTGGGGTGGGCCCCGGCTGCGCAGGCGCACGCGCGCGCTCCGCTGTCCTGCTCGGGGCGGGAGAGCACGTCCTACAGCCCGGGGCTGACTCTGGAGCCCCGGGACGTCGGGATCGAGGCGCACCCCACCTACACCTGCACGGACCGTCCGGGGCACGTGGTGAGCGCCACGGGCACCATCGAGGGCATCTCCCCCGGGGCGAGCTGCCTCGCGCTCGTCACTGCCGGCGGGCGGGAGACCGTGAACTACGCGGACGGCGGGGAGTCGGTGATCGTCTACACCTCCTCCGTCGGCACCCGGGCGCTGGGCGCCCACACCCTTCAGCTCCTGGGCACGGTCGTCGAGGGCCGCGGCAAGGGACACCGGGCCGTGCGCAGCGTCCAGACGCTGCCGGGCACGCTGCCGACGGACTGCCTGACGCCCGACGGCCTCCGGCAGGCCTTCGCCGGGGTGGAGTTGGAGATCGACCCGTCCTGACGCAACGCCCGGGCGACGAGCGGCTGCGCCCCGAAGGGGCGCGGGGCTGTGTCTCCCCCAGCTACCGCTGGGAGGTGCCCCCAGCGGCTCCGCCGCGTGGGCGCGACCAGGCGCCCCGTCAGGGGCGCGGGGAACTGCGCGAGCAACCACGACGCGCCCGCAGCCGAGGAGCCCGGGGCTGCGCCCCGGAACCTCTGGGGCGGTACGTCGACTGCGGGCCGGTGGGGGCTTGTCGCGCAGTTCCCCGCGCCCCTTACGGGCGCGGTACTTACCGCATCACTCCTGCGGCTCGACCCCCGCCCGGAGCAGGCCGTACGCGTAGGCGTCGTCCAGTGCCTGCCACGACGCGGCGATGACGTTCTCCGCGACGCCGACCGTCGACCACTCGCCCTGCTCGTCACTGGTCGAGACCAGGACGCGGGTGATCGAGCCGGTGCCCCGCGAGCCCTCCAGGATGCGGACCTTGTAGTCGGTCAGCTTCAGCGAGGCGAGCTGCGGATAGATGCGCTCCAGCGCACTCCGCAGCGCCCGGTCGAGGGCGTTGACCGGGCCGTTCCCCTCCGCGGTGGCGACGATGCGCTCGCCCTTGGCCCACAGCTTCACGGTCGCCTCGTTGGCGTGCGTGCCGTCGGGGCGGTCCTCGACGATGGCCCGCCAGGACTCCACGCGGTAGTAGCGCCGGGCGCGCCCCGCTTCCTCCCGCTGCAGCTCCCCCCGCAGCAGGAGTTCGAACGACGCGTCGGCAGCCTCGTACGTGTACCCCGCCGACTCCCGTTCCTTGACGCGCTGCACGACGCGGCCGATCAGCTCGCGGTCGCCGCCCAGGTCGATGCCGAGTTCCTTGCCCTTGAGCTCGATGGAGGCGCGGCCGGCCATGTCGGAGACCAGCATCCGCATGGTGTTGCCGACCCGTTCGGGATCGATGTGCTGGTACAGGTCCGGGTCGACCTTGATCGCGGACGCGTGCAGCCCGGCCTTGTGCGCGAACGCGGAGAGGCCCACGTACGGCTGATGCGTGGAGGGCGTGAGGTTGACGACCTCGGCGATGGCGTGCGAGATGCGGGTCATCTCGGCGAGCTTGCCCGGGGGCAGGACGCGGCGGTCGTGCTTGAGCTCCAGGGCCGCGACGACGGGGAAGAGGTTGGCGTTGCCGACGCGTTCGCCGTAGCCGTTGGCGGTGCACTGCACGTGCGTGACGCCGGAGTCCACGGCGGCAAGGGTGTTGGCGACGGCGCAGCCGGTGTCGTCCTGGGCGTGGATGCCCAGCCGGGCGCCGGTGGCCTCGCGCACGGCGCGGACGACCTCGCCGATACGGGAGGGCAGGCAGCCGCCGTTGGTGTCGCAGAGGACGACCACGTCCGCGCCCGCCTCGTACGCGGTGCGCACGACGTCGGTGGCATGGCCGGGGTTGGCGCGGTACCCGTCGAAGAAGTGCTCGCAGTCGACGAACACCCGGCGGCCGCGCGAGCGCAGGTACGCGACCGTGTCGCGGACCATCGCGAGGTTCTCCTCCAGCGTGGTGCGCAGGGCCAGTTCGACGTGCCGGTCGTGGGACTTGGCGACGAGGGTGACGACCGGGGCGCCGGAGTCGAGCAGGGCGGCGACCTGCGGGTCGTCCTCGGCCCGCACGCCCGCCTTGCGGGTGGCGCCGAAGGCGACCAGCTGTGCGTGCCGGAAGTCGATCTCCTGCTGCGCGCGTTGGAAGAACTCGGTGTCCCGGGGGTTGGCCCCGGGCCAGCCGCCCTCGATGAAGCCGACGCCGAAGTCGTCCAGGTGCCGGGCGATGGTCAGCTTGTCGGCGACGGTGAGGTTGATGCCCTCGCGCTGGGCTCCGTCGCGCAGCGTGGTGTCGAAGACGTGGAAGCCGTCGTCGGGCCGAAGGCTTTCGTCGGGGCCGTCGGTTGCGTCCGTCATTGCTGCTCTGACTCCTGTCGGGATCTCGGTCTGACCGGAATGACCCGTTCCACCGTTCCCCTATGATCCCGCTCGCTCCGCTCCCGGTGCAGGTGGTCCGGGAAACGAAAAGACCTCTCGCGGGTGCGAGAGGTCTGCGCGCGGGTCTGGGACGACGGTGTCCGCGTCGTACGGGTTCGTACGAGGCGGTCACTGCGGACCGGCGCGCCTGCTGCCCGTAATCGTGGCAAACGAGAACACGAGGGGCATCCTTGCACGGTTCGCCGCCGCCGTGGCAACCGGTCTCACGATGTGGGCACCCCGGTGGTCTTGATGTCGACGTCGCGCGTCTCGCGCATGGTGAGGTAGACGACGAGCGAGACGGCCGCGCAGCCGGCCACGTACCAGGAGAAGCCGGACTCGATGCCCGCGTTCTTGAACCACAGCGCCACGTACTCCGCCGTCCCGCCGAACAGGGCGTTGGCGATGGCGTAGGGCAGGGCCACGCCCAGCGACCGGACGCCGGTGGGGAACAGCTCGGCCTTCACACAGGCGTTGATCGACGTGTAGCCGGTGACGATGACGAGCGCGAGCAGGGACAGGCCCAGGGCGGGCCAGAAGGAGCCCGCGTCCTTGAGCATCGACATGATCGGCACGGTGAGGAACGTCGAGCCCACGGCGAAGGTGATCAGCAGCGGGCGGCGGCCGATCCGGTCCGAGAGCGCGCCCGCGAGCGGCTGGATGCAGGCGAAGACGATCAGGGCGCAGAAGCTCACCAGGGTCGCCGTCTGCTTCGACAGACCGGCGGTGTTGGAGAGGTACTTGGTGAGGTACGTGGTGTACGTGTAGTACGCCACCGTGCCGCCCATGGTGAGGGCGATGACCAGCAGCGCCTCGCGCTTGTGACGCAGCAGCGCCTTGATCGTCCCCCGGTCGTCGTCCGCGTCGGTGCTCTCCTCGTACGCCTCCGTCTCCAGCATGCTGCGGCGCAGGTAGAAGATGACGGCCGCGCCGAGCGCACCGACGACGAACGGGATCCGCCAGCCCCAGCTGTGCAGTTGGGCACCGGTGAGGGTGTGCTGCAGCAGGATCAGCAGCCCGAGACCGGCGATCTGGCCCGCGGTCATGGAGACGTACTGGAAGCTGGAGGCGAACCCGCGGCGCCCCGGGGCGGAGGCCTCGGTGAGGTAGGTGGCGCTGGCGGCGTACTCGCCGCCGACGGACAGCCCCTGCAGGAGCCGGGCCATGAGGAGCACGGCGACGCCGCCGTAGCCGGCGACGCCGTAGGTCGGGGCCAGGGCGATGAGCACGGCGGAGGCCGACATGAGCGTGACGGTGAGCGTCAACGCGGCCTTGCGGCCGCGCCGGTCACCGACACGGCCGAGCAGCCAGCCGCCGACGGGGCGCATGAAGAAGCCGACGGCGAAGATGCCGGCGGTGTTCATGAGCTTGGCGGTGTCGTTGCCTTCGGGGAAGAAGGCGCCGGCGAAGTAGGTGGCGAAACTGGCGTACACGAACCAGTCGAACCACTCGACCATGTTCCCGGCCGAGCCGATCCAGATCTTCTTCCAGTGCCCCGTTGACGTTTCCATGAGGGGAAACGCTGGCGGAGCGAAGGGTTTCGGACAAGAGTCCGACCGCAACGATCACGCGTACTTTCGTGCGTTGCGGTCACGCTCCGCTGGAACTGCGGTACTTCGACTACGGGTGGTCCGTGGCTGGTCGCGCAGTTCCCCGCGCCCCTTACGGGGCGCGGAACCGCACTGGACTTCGGCAAATCCGCTCAGCCCAGCGGGTGCATCCAGCCGTGGACGTCCTCGACGGCACCGGTCTGGATGTCCAGCAGCGCCTTGCGCAGCTTCATCGTCACCTCGCCCGGCTGCCCGTCCCCGACGGTCCAGTCGGCCCGCGTCGACTTCACCGAGCCGACCGGCGTGATGACGGCGGCCGTTCCGCATGCGAACACCTCGGTCAGCGAGCCGTCCGCGTTGCCGTTCTTCCAGTCGTCCACCGAGATACGGCCCTCGGACACCTCGTAGCCCAGGTCCTCGGCGATGCGCAGCAGGGACTTGCGGGTGATGCCCGGGAGCAGGGAGCCCGTCAGCTCGGGGGTGACAATCCGCTGTGTTCCATCCTTCTGGCCGTACACGAAGTACAGGTTCATGCCGCCCATTTCCTCGATCCAGCGGCGCTCGAGCGCGTCCAGCCAGACCACCTGGTCGCAGCCGTTCTGCGCCGCCTGGGCCTGGGCGACCAGCGAAGCGGCGTAGTTGCCACCGGCCTTGGCCGCGCCCGTGCCGCCGGGGCAGGCGCGCACGTACTCCTCCGAGAGCCAGACCGAGACCGGCTTCACGCCGCCCGCGAAGTAGGCGCCGGCCGGCGAGGCGATGACGACGAAGAGGTACTCGTTGGCCGGGCGGACGCCCAGCCCGACCTCCGTGGCGATCATGAAGGGGCGCAGGTAGAGCGAGGCCTCGCCGGAGCTCGGCACCCATGCCTTGTCCTGCTTGACCAGGGCGTCGCAGGCCTCGACGAAGGTCTCGACCGGCAGTTCGGGCATGGCCATCCGGCGCGCGGAGGCCTGGAAGCGCTTGGCGTTCTCGTCCGGACGGAACGTGGCGACCGAACCGTCCGGCTGGCGGTAGGCCTTGAGGCCCTCGAAGATCGTCTGCGCGTAGTGCAGGGTCATGTTCGCCGGGTCGACCGACAGCGGCGCGTACGGGACGAGCTGTCCGTCGTGCCAGCCACGGCCCTCGGTCCACTTGATGGTGACCATGTGGTCGGTGAAGTGGCGGCCGAAGCCGGGGTTGGCCAGGATCTGCTCGCGCTCCGGGGCGGACAGCGGGTGCGCGGAGGGCTTGAGCTCGATCGGGGGCGTCGTCGTCATGAGTGCGTGTCCTTCACCTTTGATGCGTGTCGGACCGCGCTGCGGCCCCACGTTCGATTATCGCTCGCGTGGGGCTTTGACGAAAAACGTTCGCGCGGTCCGGGTCGATAGTCGCACCGAACCGCGCAGTAGCACAGAGTCCGGGCTAGTCAGCGGCTCGTCGGCCTACAAGTACGGCAAGGGCGTCGCCGATCTCGTCGGTCGTGCGCGGCAATCCCCCTGAGCCCTCCGGGCCAGGGAGGTGCCCCCAGCGCCCCGCGAGATCCTCGGCCACAGCCGCCTCCACGCGGTCCGCCTCGGCGTCCAGGCCCAGGTGGCGCAGCAGAAGGGCGACGGAGAGCACCGTGGCCGTCGGGTCCGCCTTGCCGGTGCCCGCGATGTCGGGCGCGGAGCCGTGCACGGGCTCGAACATGGACGGAAATGCGCCACTCGGATTGATGTTCCCGGAGGCGGCGAGGCCGATGCCGCCCGTGATGGCGGCGGCCAGGTCGGTCAGGATGTCGCCGAAGAGGTTGTCGGTGACGATCACGTCGAAGCGCTCGGGCTGCGTGACGAAGAAGATCGTCGCGGCGTCGACGTGCAGGTAGTCGGTGGTGACCTCGGGGTACTCGCGGCCCACCCGGTCGAAGATGTTCTTCCAGAGGTGACCGGCGTACACGAGCACGTTGTTCTTGTGCACGAGGGTCAGCTTCCGGCGCGGCCTCGCCTGGGCCCGCTCGTACGCGTCCCGCACGACGCGCTCCACGCCGTAGGCGGTGTTGACGCTGACCTCGGTGGCCACCTCGGCGGGCGTCCCGGTGCGCAGCGAGCCGCCGTTGCCGGTGTACGGGCCCTCGGTGCCCTCGCGGACCACGACGAAGTCGATGTCCGGGCGCCCGGCGAGCGGGGTCTCGGCCGTCGGGTGGAGCCGGGAGGGGCGCAGGTTGACGTAGTGGTCGAAGGCGAAGCGCAGTTTGAGCAGCAGCCCGCGCTCCAGCACTCCGGACGGCACGCCGGGGTCGCCGATCGCCCCGAGCAGGATCGCGTCGTGCTGCTTCAGCGATTCCAGCTCCGCGTCCGGCAGGGTCTCGCCGGTGGCGTGCCAGCGCCGGGCGCCCAGGTCGTACTCCTGGGTCTCCAGCTTGGTGTCGGAGGGGAGGACGGCGGAGAGGACCTTCAGGCCCTGGGCCACGACTTCCGGGCCGATGCCGTCACCGGGGATGACTGCGAGACGAATGCTGCGAGACATGAGTGGACCGTACTCCTCCGTCCCGCCCTATGACACACGATGTCCACGATCCGGACACGTTGCGATCCGTAAAGGTCTCGTTCACCCCAAGTACGTGACTCGGTCGTCATTTCCTGGCACGTTGCCCGACATGGACACACCACGGGTAGGCATTCCCGAGCACCTCGCAGGCCGGATGAGCATGGCCGAGCAGCACGAGTACCTGCGCAGCAGGTTCACCCGCCGCGGCATGCTGCGGACCGGCGCCGCCGGCGCGGGCGCCGTCGTCGGCACGGGCCTCCTCGGCACAGGCGCCACCAGCGCCTATGCGAAGCCCCTCTCCCCGACGCTGCTGACCTCCCCCGCCACCACGAGAGTCGACGGCTCCCTCGTCGCCCCCTTCGGCCGGCACCTCGCCTTCGGCGCCGACCCGAAGACCCAGATGCGGATCTCCTGGCAGGTGCCGTTCGCGGTCAAGCGCCCGTTCGTCCGGGTCGGTCTGAAGCCGTGGGACCTCAGCCAGCGCATCCCGGCCGAGGTGCGGACCCTGCACACGCCCGCGCTGTCCAAGAAGCTCCCCGCCGTCGACCAGGTCTACCTGCACGCCGCCCTGGACAACCTCCGCCCCGGGCAGACCTATTACTACGGCGTCGGCCACGACGGCTGGGACCCGGCCGACACCCAGCACTTCGGCACCATAGGAACCTTCCGCACCGCGCCCGCGCGGGCCGGGAAGTTCACCTTCACGGCCTTCGGCGACCAGGGCGTCAGCTACCACGCCCTGGGCAACGACCAGTTGATCCTGGGCCAGAACCCCGCCTTCCACCTGCACGCGGGCGACATCTGCTACGCCGACAACAGCGGCGAGGGCAAGCCGGACGACGTCTACGACGCCCGCGCCTGGGACCAGTTCCTCGCCCAGACCGAGACCGTGGCCAAGACCGTGCCGTGGATGGTCACCACTGGCAACCACGACATGGAGGCCTGGTACTCGCCCAACGGCTACGGCGGCCAGAGCGCCCGCTGGGCCCTGCCCGAGAACGGCTTCGACCCGAAGCACTCGCCGGGTGTCTACTCGTTCGTCTACGGCAACGTGGGCATCGTCGCGCTGGACGCCAACGACGTCTCGTACGAGATCACCGCCAACACCGGCTACAGCGGCGGGAAGCAGACCGCCTGGCTGGACCGGCGCCTGCGGGAGCTGCGCGGCCGCCAGGACGTCGACTTCATCGTGGTGTTCTTCCACCACTGCACCTTCTCGACCACCAACTCCCATGCCTCCGACGGCGGCGTGCGCGACACGTGGCTGCCGCTCTTCGAGAAGCACAAGGTGGACCTGGTCATCAACGGCCACAACCACGTGTACGAGCGCACCGACGCCATCAAGGGGCAGCGGGTGTCCAAGAAGGTGCCGATCGGCGGCACCGTGGACTCCTCGCGCGAGGGCATCGTCTATGTGACGGCGGGCGCGGCCGGCAAGTCGCTCTACGACTTCCCCGTGCCGGACAGCTACGAGGGCCACGTCAAGGACCTCGACAGCGTCCCCACCTTCCACTGGGTGAAGGGCGGCGGGAAGCAGAAGGAGGAGGTGGAGTGGTCGCGGGTGCGCTACACCGACTACTCCTTCCTCGCGGTGGAGTCGGAGCCGGGCCGCCACCCGCGGCTGCGGGTGACGGCACTGGCGGAGACGGGGGCGCGGATCGACCACTTCGAGGTGACGCGGGGCGCCCCGTAAGGGGCGCAAGGCCTCAGTGACCTGTCGAGCCGCCGTTGTCGCGACGGTCCAGCGCACGCTGGAGGGCAGCGGCGGCATTCGCCCGGTCGGTGTCGCGTTCGGCGGTACGGGCGGTGCGGCGGGTCCTGCGGACAGCGGTGTCGGCCATGGGTCGTGTCTCCTCTGCTGAGCCCCGAGAAAGTTCGGAAGAAAGCCGGAAACAAAGGGCGGGGGCCGGGTGCGGCAGGGATCGCCTGCACGAGCGCACGAGGCCACAGCCGCCATCGCTCGATGGAGCGGAACGATCGGCTTCTTCCACGCTAAGCCAGCGGCGCCCCGCTGTCTGCACGACTACTCGGACTTCCTACTATCTGAGACGGCCCGTTCGGCCACATGGCACCGCCCCCCGGCCGGCGTGGGGGCCGGGCGGGGGGCGGAATCTGCAGCAGGGCGTGGTCAGCCCATGTGCGGGTAGCGGTAGTCGGTCGGCGGGACCAGGGTCTCCTTGATGGAGCGGGTCGAGGTCCAGCGCATCAGGTTGCTCGCGGCACCGGCCTTGTCGTTGGTGCCGGAGGCACGGCCGCCGCCGAAGGGCTGCTGGCCGACGACGGCACCGGTCGACTTGTCGTTGATGTAGAAGTTGCCCGCGGCGAAGCGGAGCTTCTCCATCGCGTCGGCGGCCGCGGCGCGGTCGGCGGCGATGATCGAACCGGTCAGGGCGTACGCCGAGACGGACTCCATCTGGGCCAGCATCGCCTCGTACTCGGCGTCCTCGTAGACGTGGACGGCGAGGATCGGGCCGAAGTACTCCGTGGTGAAGACCTCGTTGGCCGGGTCGGTGCACTCGATGACGGTCGGGCGCACGAAGTAGCCCACCGAGTCGTCGTACGTGCCGCCCGCGATCACCGTGCAGGTCGGGTCGGCCTTGGCGCGGTCGATCGCGGCCTTGTTCTTCGCGAAGGCGCGGTCGTCGATGACGGCGCCGATGAAGTTGTCCAGGTCGGTGACGTCACCCATGGTGATGCCGTCGACCTCGGCCGCGAACTCGTCCTTGAAGCCGTTCTCCCAGAGGGAGCGCGGGACGTAGGCGCGGGAGGAGGCCGAGCACTTCTGGCCCTGGAACTCGAAGGAGCCGCGGGTCAGCGCGGTCTTCAGGATCGCCGGGTCGGCGCTCGGGTGGGCGACGACGAAGTCCTTGCCACCGGTCTCGCCGACCAGGCGCGGGTAGGACTTGTACGTCTCGATGTTGTTGCCGACCGTCTTCCACAGGTACTGGAAGGTCTTGGTCGAGCCGGTGAAGTGGATACCGGCCAGCTCGGGGTGGTTCAGGGCCACCTCGGAGACGGCGATGCCGTCGCCGGTCACCAGGTTGATGACGCCCTTGGGCAGGCCCGCCTCCTCCAGCAGCTGCATCAGCAGCACCGCGGAGTGGGTCTGGGTCGGGGACGGCTTCCAGACCACGACGTTGCCCATCAGGGCCGGGGCGGTCGGCAGGTTGCCCGCGATGGCCGTGAAGTTGAACGGCGTGATCGCGTAGACGAAGCCCTCCAGCGGGCGGTGGTCGCTGCGGTTCCACACGCCGGCGGAGTTGGCGACCGGCTGCTCGGCCAGGATCTGGCGCGCGAAGTGCACGTTGAAGCGCCAGAAGTCGACGAGCTCGCAGGGCGTGTCGATCTCGGCCTGCTGGGCGGTCTTGGACTGGCCCAGCATGGTGGAGGCGGCCAGCGTCTCGCGCCAGGGGCCGGCCAGCAGCTCGGCGGCGCGCAGGATGATCGCGGCGCGGTCGTCGAAGGACATCGCGCGCCAGGCCGGGGCGGCGGCCAGCGCGGCGTCGATCGCGTCCTGCGCGTCCTGCTGCGTGGCGTGGTTGAAGGTGCCGAGGACGGCGGCGTGGTGGTGCGGCTGGACGACCTGGAACGGCTCGCCGCCGCCCATCCGCTTCTCGCCGCCGATGGTCATCGGCAGGTCTATGGGGTTGCTCGCCAGCTCCTTGAGCTTGGCCTCGAGGCGGGCACGCTCGGGGGAACCGGGGGCGTAGGAGTGCACCGGCTCGTTGACCGGCGTGGGGACCTGGGTCACAGCATCCATGGCTGCCATGTCTCCTTCGGGGGTCGGGGGGTCGGGGTCAGCCGCGCGAAGCGGGTGTCAGCCGCGCGTCGCAAGCGAGCGCAGGCTGTGATTCCCGGGGGATGACCCCCGGACCCCCAGCCGACGCGTCGCTCGCCGCAGCATGTCTAGCCGCGCGTCGCAAGCGAGCGCAGGAAGAACGCGAGGTTCGCCGGGCGCTCGGCGAGCCGCCGCATGAAGTATCCGTACCAGTCGGTGCCGTACGGGATGTACACGCGCATGCGGTGGCCGTCCGCGACGAGGCGCTGCTGCTCGGCCTCACGGATGCCGTACAGCATCTGGAACTCGTATGCGTCCAGTGTGCGCCCGTAGCGGCGGCCGAGCTCCTGCGCGATCGCCACCATGCGGGGGTCGTGCGAGCCGATCATGGGGTAGCCCTTGCCGGCCATCAGGATCTTCAGGCAGCGCACATAGGCCAGGTCGACCTCGCGCTTGTCCTGGAAGGCGACGGAGGCGGGCTCCTTGTAGGCGCCCTTCACCAGGCGCACGCGCGAGCCCTCGCCGGCCAGCGCGTGGCAGTCCTCCTCGGTGCGGAAGAGGTAGGACTGCAGGACGGCACCGGTCTGCGGGAAACGCTTGCGCAGCTCGGCCAGGATCGCCAGCGTGGAGTCGACCGTGGTGTGGTCCTCCATGTCCAGCGTCACGGTGGTGCCGGCCTCGGCGGCGGCCTCCACGACCGGGGTGACGTTGGCCAGCGCCAGGTCGTGACCGCCCGGCAGCGCCTGCCCGAAGGCGGACAGCTTGACGGACATCTCGGCGCGCACGCCGAGGCCCTCGGTCCCGAGCGCCTCGGCCAGCGCCAGGTAGGCGTCACGGGTGCGCAGCGCCTCGGCGGGGTCGGTGATGTCCTCGCCCAAGTGGTCGAGGGTGACCTCCATGCCGCGCTGGTTCAGCGACCGCACGGCGGCCATGGACTCGTCCAGAACCTCGCCGGCGACGAACCGGTCGACCACGGGACGGGTCACCGGCGCGGCCGAGACGATACGGCGGATCGCGTCGCTGCGGGAAGCGGCGAGCAGCACAGGACCCAGCACTGGGCACCTCCACGATGACGGCCGTCGCCACGACGGGGGACGGCATAAGTAACTCATCGTGAAACCTAGGTTTCCAGCCACGGCGTCACCATCGACAGCTGTCACGCATCCGTGGCCGGCATCTCAGACAGATGTATGACAATGGTGGCCGGTCAGGCAGGAAGGGAGCACTGAGCAGCATGCGGGGTGAGTATCAGCAGCTGGTCGACGAGATATCGGCGGCGCTCGGGGCTCCTGCGACCCTGGAGGACAGGGATTTCGGGCTCATCGCCTTCGGCGCCCACGGGGGTGACGACGACGCGGACCTCCTGATGGACCCGGTGCGCACGCGCTCGATCCTCCAGCGGCGCTCGACGGCGGCGGTGCGGGCCTGGTTCGAGGCGTTCGGCATCGCGCGGGCCCAGGCGCCGCTGCGGATCCCGCCGGACCCGGCGGCCGGGGTCTTCACCGGCCGGATCTGTCTGCCCGTGCGGCACCGGGGCGTCGTCCTCGGCTATGTGTGGCTGCTGGACGACGAGCACCTGGCCGGGCTGGACCTGTCGGTGCCCTTCGCCGACCCCCGGCTCGCCCAGGCCATGGAGACCGCGGCCCGTATCGGCGCCCTGCTGGCGGCCGAGGCCCGGGCCGGTGCCGAGCTGGGCGAGCTGCTGCGGGACCTGCTGACGGCCCGCCGCCCGGCCCGTGAGGCGGCCCGCGACGCGCTGCGGGAGGCGCTGGGCCCGGCCGCGGACGGGCCGCTGGCGCTGCTGGCCGTCGTGCCCTGGCAGCTGACGGGCGACGCGGCGGACGGCGAGGCGCTGGCCGCGCAGTCCGGGGTCGCCGCGATGTGCGCGGTGCCGGAGGCGCTGCCGGACGGCTCGGCGGCGCTCGCCGCGCTGATCCGGCTGCGGGCGCTGGGCTCGCCCGCACCCGCGATGGCGGCCGCGGACCGGCTGCTGCACTCGCCGCGCGCCGGCCGCCCCGGGCTGGCGGCGGCCGGCCTCGCCGAGCCGCGGCGCGGCCTCGCCGAGCTGCCGGAGGCCTGGACGGAGGCGCTGGCGGCGGCCCGGGCGGCGGCCGCGGAGCGGCGCCTGGGGCCGGTGGCGGAGTGGGAACGGATCGGCGCGTACCGGGTGCTGACCGCGCTTCCGCCCGACCGCACGGCGGACCCGGCGGTCCGCCCCCTGCTGGCCCGCACCCACACGGAACTGGCCCGCACGGCCGCCAAGAAGAAGGGCGTGCGCTACTTCGGCCCCTACGCCCACGCCTGGGCGATCCGCGAGACCGTCGACCTGATGCTGCGGGTCTTCCCCGTCCGC
>NZ_JBSFWU010000079.1:0-37800 GCF_053594995.1 Streptomyces sp. NPDC002536 | reverse complement strand
GCCGATTCCAGCTCGCGCCCGCACATCGCGGTCGACGCCTCCTGCCGCACCACGTGCCAGACCTTGACCTCGGCCAGCGGGTCCGCTGCCGCGCGTGCCCGCGCTGCCACTCCCCTGGTATCCCTCGAACTCGCGCCCGGTGAGGAGTTGCGAGTAGTCGTGGTACATGACGCCCGTGAAGACGCCATACGGGGCGCGTACTGGTGCGGTTCGTCAGCGCCCCGTAGGGGCGCGGGGAACTGCGCGACCAGCCACGACGCACCCGCGGCTGAGGTTCCCCCAGCTACCTCCCCCAGCTACCGCTGGGGGTGCCCCCAGGAGGTGCCCCCAGGGGCTTCGCCCCGGACCCCTGGTGTGGTGCGTCGGCTGCGGGCTGGTCGCGCCCACGCGGCGGAGCCGCAAATCGAAACAGCCCCGCGCCCCTGACGGGGCGCTACGCGCGCAGCGTCGCCGACGGAGAATGCCCGTAGCGCCGCTGGTAGACGGCCGCGAACCGGCCCAGGTTGGAGAACCCCCAGCGGAAGGCCACCTCGGAGACCGTGACGTCGCCGTCGCCCCGCGCAGCGGCCAGCTCCTCGTGCGCCCGGGACAGCCGGATCTCGCGCAGATAGCCGAGCGGCGTGGTGTCCAGGTAGCGGCGGAACGCCTCCTGCAGGGCGCGCGGGCTGACCCGGGCCGTCGCGGCCAGGTCCGCGAGCGTCAGCGGCTCCGCGGCCCGCTCCTGGGCCAGGGCCATCACCCGGCGCACCGCGGGGTGCCCGACGGCGCCCGTACGGCGGACGTCCACGCCCGGGGTGATCAGCTCGTGCGTCTCCATGAGGATGGCGGCCGCCGCCTGCGTCAGCTGCGTCGCCACGATCGGGCTGTGCTGCGCGACGCCCTCGCCGAGCACCTCGCGGTGCAGCGCGGCGGAGATGCCCTCCCAACTGCGCACCGCGGCGGGCGAGACGGCGCCGTTGAGGGAGAACCGGGCCCGGACCGGCCCGTCGCCGCCGAGCGCCTGGCCGGCCGCCGCCTCGACCGTCTCGCGCGAGAGCCGCACGGTCGTCATCCGCGCCCCGCTCTCCCAGTACACCTGGAACTTGCGGTACGGGTCGAGCACATAGGTCTCCCCGGCCGAGACGACCCGCTCCTCGCGCCCCGGCGAGACCACTCTCACCGTGCCGTGGCTGAGCCGGCAGACCAGCAGGTACGAGGTGAGCGGCTGCGGGTCCACCAGGGTCACGGCCCCGCCGTACTGCAGCCCGGAGACGGTCACGCCGGGGAAGCCGCCCTCGGCGTACCACGCGGAGAAGGCGTCGGCGCTGCCCAGCACGCTGAGCCGGTACGGGCTGTAGGCGCTGCTGATGATCGCCTGGGTCTCCTCCAGGCTCTGGCCGCGCACCAGCGTGCGCATGTTGCTGCCGGGATCGTCGGCGGGATCGGGATCGGGGTCGGAGTCGGGGTCGGGGGCGTGGGTGTCTGCGTCGGGTTCACTCATCGGGGCTCCCCACGGAAGACCGCGTTCTCCGGCCGAGATCCGCGTTTTCCGCATAGCTGACGGACGGCCCAGTGAGTACCTTCATGGTTGTCCGCAGTCAAGGCGGGGCCTCGTCCCATCAGTGGTTTCGGGACAGGTCCGGGGATGCGGGCGGCCCTGGGCAGCACGGGGGAGAACGGGGGAAACCCAGGGCCGGTCATCCGAAGTGGTGGCGCCCCGCCGTTCTGGTCCGGACGGCGGGGCTCGCCCGTGTGCCCGCACACGGGCGGCGGGTCAGCCCTTCACCGCTCCACCCAGCGCGAATCCGCCGCCGAGGCGGCGGGCGACGATCCCGTACAGCAGCACCACGGGCGTGGAGTAGAGGATCGAGAAGGCCGCGAGCTGGCCGTACGCGACCTGCCCGTAGTTGCCGAAGAACGTGAAGATGCTGACGGACGCGGGCAGTTTGCCGGGGGACAGCAGCAGCATGAAGGGCACGAAGAAATTGCCCCACATCATGATGAAGCTGTAGATAGTCACGACCGTGAGGCCCGGTCCCATGAGCGGCAGAATGACCCGTACGAGTGCCTGGAGCCGACCTGCCCCGTCCGTCCACGCGGCCTCCTCCAGAACCGTCGGGACGCCGTCCATGAAGTTCTTCATCAGCCAGATCGAGAAGGGCAGTTGGGCGGCCGCGAGGAAGAACGCCGTACCGTAGACGGTGTCGATGAGGTTGGTGCGGACGAACAGCCCGTAGACCGGCACCATGATCGCCGTCATCGGCAGGCACGTCGCGAACAGCACGCCCATCAGGTACGGGCGCGTGAACCGCGAGCGGTAGCGCGAGAGCGGATACGCGGCGAGCGCCGCGCAGACCACCGTCAGCAGGGTCGCCCCGCCGCACAGCAGCAGGCTGTTGAGCATGGGCGTGAAGGTGATCTCGTCGGTCAGCACCGCCGAGAAGTTGTCCCCCGTCGGGGACGCCGGCACGTGCACACGCAGGTCCGCCGCGCCGTCCACGGAGGCGCTCAGCAGCCACACCAGGGGGATGGCGAAGGCCGCGGCCACCACGAGCAACGCGGCGTCGGCGGCGAGCCGTTGGCGGGTGCGACGGGCGGAGAGCGAGGGCATGACGGCCACCTCCGTGCGCGTGCGGCGCTCGGAGGATAGCGCGGCGTCCCCGCCCGCGGCAGCCTCGCCGAGGTCGGTCGTCGGCGGCGTCACGTCCCGCGACCGGCCGGGCTCACCGCTGGGCCGGTGCGGGGGAGTAGATGTGGCCGGCGAACTCGGCGAGCTGGTTGTCCGGCAGGTGCCGGGCCAGATCGGCCTCGCTGATCATGCCGATCATGCGCTTGTTGTCGATGACCGGCAGCCGGCGGATGCGGTGGCTCTCCATCTCGTGGAGGACGTCCTCGATGTCGGCGTCCGCCGCGATCCAGCGCGGCGTGCCCTCGATGACGTCCGAGGCCTTGCATTCAGCCGCGTTGCGCCCGTCCGCCACGCACTTCACGACGATGTCGCGGTCGGTGATGATCCCGCACAACCGCTCGTTGTGGGTCTCGTCGCCGACGGGCAGGGCGCCCACGTTGAGCTGGCGCATCAGCTCGGCGGCGTGCTGAAGGGTGTCACTCTTGGTGATCCAGTGAGCACCGGGGTGCATGATGTCCCTGGCCGTGGTCATGGTGTGCCTCCTGCATTCCGGCGTCATGAACGGCTCTGCGCCTCCATCGTCCCCCCGTACGCCGCACACGGCGATCCGACGGCGACAGGCGACGTAGTCCGACCGGATGAACCCGCTGTGCGCCGCGCGGCTGTCAGTGGCCGGTGCCAGACTGAATCGCGCCGGGGCAGCCCGGCGCGAATCCGTCGAAGGGGCACCCCACCATGCTCACCACAGACTTCGTCACCGGCTCACCGAACTGGCTCGACCTGGGCAGTCCCGACATCGATGCGGCCGCCGCTTTCTACAGCGCGGTCTTCGGCTGGGAGTTCCGGTCCGCGGGCCCCGACTCCGGGGGCTACGGGTTCTTCCAGAAGGACGGCAAGACCGTCGGAGCGGTCGGCCCGCTCACCGAGGAGGGCGCGAGCTCGGCGTGGACGCTGTACTTCCAGACGCCGGACGCGGATGCCACGGCCAAGGCCGTGGAGCAGAACGGCGGGCGGGTCCGCAGCGCGCCGTTCGACGTCTTCGAGGCCGGGCGGATGGCCCAGTTCACCGACTCCGGCGGCGCGGACTTCGCCGTCTGGCAGCCGGCCGCGGTCAAGGGCCTGGAGAAGGCCTCGGAGTCCGACGCCCTGTGCTGGGCCGAGCTCCACACCGGGGACCCGGCGGGCGCCTTCGGCTTCTACCAGGCGGTGTTCGGCTGGCGCTCGCAGGCGATGGACATGCCGGGCATGACGTACACGGTGCTGTCCACTGGAGAGGGTGACCAGCAGGACGCGTCCTTCGGCGGCGTCGCCGGGCTGCAGGGCGATGCGGAGGAGACGCGCTGGATCCCGTACTTCTCGGTGGACGACGTGGACGAGACCGTCTCCAGGACGCAGGGGAGCGGAGGTTCGGTCCTGATGCCGGCGTCCGACGTCCCGGAGGTCGGCCGGATGGGGTGGCTGACCGATCCGTTCGGGGCCCCGTTCGCCATCATCAAGCCGGAGCCGCCGCAGTAGGTACTGGGGCGGCACGAGTGCGGTTGGGGGCCTGCGCCCCCAGTCCTCCGTCGACAGTGCGAGTTGTTCGTGGCTGGTCGCGCAGTTCCCCGCGCCCCTTCGGGGCGCGGTCACACCTCATCCCGCATCAGCCGCAGATACACCACCGAGAACCCCGCCCCCACCAACAGCAACAGAAGGGCAACGGCCGTCCCGTACCCGATCAAGGCCTTCAAGAAGGCCTGGTCGTACATGAACACCGGCAGTGTCTCGCTCCGATTGCCCGGCCCCCCGCGTGTCATCGCCCAGATCAGCCCGAACACCGACAGCGTCTGCAGGGTATTGAGCATCAGGTTCGTCCCGATCGACCGCCGGATCATCGGCAGGGTGACGTGCCAGAAGCGCCGCAGGCCCCGCGCGCCGTCGACCTCCGCCGCCTCCGTGACGTCCTGCGGGATGCCGTCCAGCGCGGCCGCATACACCAGCATGGAGAAGGCCGTGCCGCGCCACACGTTCGCGAACGAGACCGCCAGGATCGGCAGCGTGAACAGCCAGTTCTGCGTGGGGAGATGGAGCCATTCCAGCAGGGCGTTGAGCGTGCCGCGCCGGTTGAAGAACGTGTACAGCAGGAACGCCGCCACGATCTCCGGCAGCACCCACGCCGCGACCACCACCGTGCCCACGGCCGTCCGTACCGGCTTCGAGGCGCGCCGCATCAGGGACGCCAGCGCGAAGCCCAGGCTGTTCTGGCCCACGAGCGACGACACCACGGTGAAGATCAGCGTCATCGCCACCGCATTGCGGAAGTCCGGATCCCCGAAGGCCCGGCGGAAGTTGGCGAAGCCGACGAAGGAGGCGGAGGCCTGGCCGGTGAGCTGCATGTCCGTGAAGGCGAGGTACACGCAGTAGGCGATGGGCCCGGCGAGGAAGAGCAGCAGCAGCGCGGTCGCCGGTGCGAGCGGCAGCCAGCGGGAACTCCGGGTGCCCTGCAAGGACTTCACCGGTCTCACCGCCCGGCGATCGACTTCAGCGCGCCGTCGTAGCGCCGCGCCGCCACCGCCGCCGTCGCGTCCCCCGTCGTCACGGACTCCATCGCCTCGCGGATCGCGCTGGAGACCTGTGGGTAGACCGGCAGGGCCGGGCGGTAGTGCGTGTACGCGACCAGTCCCGTGAAGAAGCCGATGCCCGGCAGCGAATCGAGGTACTTCGGGTCCGCGGCGACGTCCGTGCGCACCGCGATCTGGCCGTCCCGCACCGTCCACTCGGTCGCGTTGGCCAGGCTCTGCAGTTCCTCGACCGCCTGCCATGCCAGGTCCGCCTTGCGGGACTTGGCACTGATCGCCCAGGTCCAGCCCCCGGAGAGGCTGACCTTGCCCGGGGCCCGGCCGTCCTGCGTGGGGAAGGCCGCCTGTCCCATCACCTTCGGCCACTGCGGCCACGGATGCCCGCTGCCCGGCTGCCAGTTCTTGCCGAGCCAGGAGCCGTCCAGGTCGATCGCGAGCTTGCCCGAGGGCAGGAAGTCGGAGGCCACCCGGGAGTCGACGTTGGGGTCGAGCGCGTCCGAGGGGTCGGGCCCGAGCTTCTCCGCATAGACCGTGCGCACGAACTCCAGCGCGTCCCGGAAGCCCTTGCTCCCGGTCACCCACGTCCGTTCCGCCGGCTTGTAGAGGGGATCCGCGCCCGTCCCGTACAGCAGCATCTCGAAGCCCTGCATGGTGGCGTACTCGCCGGCGGCCTTGCCCGTGTAGACGTTGAGCGGGATGACGCCGGGCACCTTGCGCTTGACCGTGCGGGCCGCGTCGAGGACGTCCTGCCAGGTGCGCGGCTGCCAGTCCGCCGGGAGCCCGGCCCTGGCGAAGATCTCCTTGTTGAACCACAGGCCCCGGGTGTCCGTCCCGTCCGGGACGCCGTACGTCTTCCCGTCCTCGGCCCGGGCGGCCGCCTTCGCCGTCGGGGCGAAGCGGCCCCAGTCCTTCCAGCCCGCCAGCTTGTCGTCCAGCGGTCTCAGGTAGCCGGCCTTGATGTCGGAGTTGATGAGGAAGGTGTCCTCGTGGACCAGGTCCGGCGCGGTCTTCGCGGACCGCATCATCTGCTGGACCTTGGCGTAGTAGTCCTCCTGGGCCGCCTGGATCGGCACCGGTTCGAGGTGCTTGCCCGGGTGGTCCCGCTCGAACTGCTTCTTCACCGCGGCCAGGAAGTCGTCCATCGTCCGCACCTTGCTGTCCGTGGTGCGCTGATAGGCGATCTTCACGGTGTCCGGGCTGCCGTTGGCATCACCCCCGCAGGCGGGGAGTACGGCGAGAGCGACGGCGATGGCGGCGAGTACGGGGACGGTGGGGCGCACGGCACGACCTCCTGAGGGTCCGGCTCACGTCCGACTCTGAGGACGTACGTTCCCTTCCGCGCCCCCGCGCACGCGTCGGTCAGCCCCGGCTCAGCCACCGGTACAGCAGCTCCGGGCGCCCGACCTGCCCGTATTGCGGTGCGCGGGCCGCCCGCCCGGATTCCACCAGGTACTCCAGATAGCGGCGCGCCGTGATCCGCGAGGCACCCACCGCCTCGGCGACCGCCCCCGCGGAGACGCCCTCGGCGTCGGCCTTCCGCAGCGCCTCGGTGACCGTGTTCAGGGTGTCCACCGAGAGGCCCTTGGGGAGCGCGGCGGACTGCGGGGCGCGCAGCACGGCCAGCGCGCGGTCCACCTCCTCCTGCCCGCTCGCCTCGCCCACGGCCGTGCGGAACTCCGCGTACCGGCCGAGCCGGTCCCGCAGCGTGGCGAAGGTGAACGGCTTGAGCACGTACTGCACGACCCCCAGCGACACGCCCTCCCGCACCACGGCCAGGTCGCGGGCGGACGTCACGGCTATGACGTCCGCGCCGTGGCCCGCGCTGCGCAGCGAGCGGACGAGCTGGAGGCCGTGCCCGTCGGGCAGATAGAGGTCGAGGAGCAGCAGGTCGACCGCCGTCCGTTTGAGGAACTGGGAGGCGTCGTTCCGCGAGTGCACCACGCCGGCCACGGCGAAGCCGGGCACCCGGCTCACGTACAGCGCGTGCGCGTCCGCGGCGAGGGGATCGTCCTCGACGACGAGGACCTTGATGGCGGGGCCGTGCGGGACGGGCGCGGGGCTCGGGGTCGGCTGGGCTGTGCTCATGCGCGTGCTCCTGTGGGGTCGTCTGTGCGGTCGTCTGCGGCGGTGTCGTACCGCGGGCGCTCGAGCCGGCGCAGCGGGAGCCGGACGGTGAACTCGGCGCCGCCGGACGGGGACCGGCCGAGCCCGACCGTGCCGCCGTTGCGGCGGGCGGCCTGCTGGACGAGGGCGAGCCCGAGCCCGCGGCCGTGGGCGCCGCCGCGGTCCGTGCCGGCCGGCGCCTTGGTGGACCAGCCGCGCCGGAACACCTCGGCCACCGCGTCGGGGGCCACGCCCGGCCCCGAGTCGCCGACGCGCAGCAGCAGTTCGCCGGCCTGTGCGTCGGCCCGGACGGTGACGGTGACCTGGCCGGTCCCGCGGACGTCGCGGGCGGCGTCGACAGCGTTGTCGATCAGGTTGCCGAGGACGGTGACCAGGTCCCGGGCGGGCAGATCGGCCGGCAGCAGCCCGTCGTCGATCCGCGTGTCCGGTGTCATCACCAGTTCCACGCCCTGCTCGTTGGCCTGGGCGGCCTTGCCGAGCAGCAGCGCGGCGAGCACGGGCTCGGCCACGGCCTCCACGACGCGGTCGGTCAGGGCCTGGGCGAGCTCGAGTTCGGCGGTGGCGAACTCCACGGCCTCGTCGGCGCGGCCGAGTTCGATGAGCGAGACCACGGCGTGCAGCCGGTTCGCGGCCTCGTGCGCCTGCGAGCGCAGTGCCTCGGCGAAGCCGCGCACGGAGTCCAATTCGCCCGAAAGTGCCTGAAGTTCGGTGTGGTCGCGCAGGGTGACGACGGTGCCGCGGCGCTCGCCGCTGGACACCGGCGACGTGTTGAGGACGATCGTCCGGTCCGCGGTCAGGTGCACCTCGTCGACGCGCGGGCCGGGGGCGAGCAGCGCCTCGGTGAGGGACGTGGGCAGCCCCAGCTCACCGACGTGGCGGTGGATGCAGTCGCCCGGCAGGCCCAGCAGTTCGCGCCCGCCGTCGTTGACGAGCGCGACGCGCTGTTGCCCGTCGAGCATCAGCAGGCCCTCGCGCACCGCGTGCAGTGCGGCTTGGTGGTAGTCGTGCATATGGCTGAGCTCGGTGGCGTTCATGCCGTGCGTGTGGCGCCGCAGCCGCCCGTTGAGCAGGTACGTCCCGACACCGCCGAGGAGCAGCACGAGCAGGGCCACCGCCGTCAGGGCCATGACCTGGTGGCGCACCTGCGCGCTGATCGCATCGACCGTGATGCCTGCGGCGACGAGCGCGGTGACCGTGCCGTCGGCGTCCCGCACGGGCGTGACGACGCGCACGGACGGGCCCAGGGTCCCGGTGTAGGTCTCGGAGAACGTCCGCCCCTGCAGCGCGGGGCCGGTGTGGCCGAGGAAACGTTCGCCGATGCGGGTCGGATCGGGGTGCGTCCAGCGGATGCCGCCCGGGCTCATGATCGTCACGAAGTCGACGTCCGTCTCGTGCCGGACCTGCTCCGCGTACGGCTGGAGGACGGCCGCCGGATCCGGCGACCGTACGGCCGAGCGTACGGCGGGCGAGGCCGCGACGGCCGTGGCTGCGGCCGTCGCCTCGCGGCGGGCGGCCTCCTGGGCCTCGTTGTGGTCCGAGACGTAGGCGAATGCGGCGCACCCGGCCACCACCAGGACGACCAGCACGATCTGCATCGCGAACAACTGACCCGCCAGACTGCGGGGGCGTCGTATGCGGGGTTTGCGCATGGCCGGAATTCTGCCCGCTGGTGCGTTCATGAACGTAATGCACGGAAGCGTGACCACGGTCACATCGCGATGCATAGTTCCCGGTGCCCCACTCGTGCGGGAGCGGGGCGCGTACCGAGCACGACCTCGATGGCGAGGAGACCCCCCATGGCCATGGCAGCGCAGACGACGGCGCCGGACACCCCCGGGCGCCGCCGGGACCGGACCCACTACCTCTACCTCGCGGTGATCGCGGCGGTGCTCGCGGGCATCGTCCTCGGCTTCGCCGCACCCGGCGTGGCCGTCCAGCTCAAACCGCTGGGCACGGGTTTTGTGAACCTGATCAAGATGATGATCTCGCCCGTCATCTTCTGCACGATCGTGCTGGGCATCGGCTCGGTACGCAAGGCGGCGAAGGTCGGCGCGGTGGGCGGCCTGGCGCTGGGCTATTTCGTGCTGATGTCCACCGTCGCCCTGGCGATCGGCCTCCTCGTGGGCAACCTCCTGGAGCCGGGCAGCGGCCTGCACCTGACCGAGAGCCTGCGGCACGCGGGGGCGGCGCAGGCGAAGGGGGCGAGCGAGTCGACGGCGGACTTCGTGCTGGGCATCATCCCCACCACGCTGGTCTCCGCCTTCACCGGCGGCCAAGTGCTCCAGACACTGCTGGTGGCGCTGCTGACGGGCTTCGCCCTGCAGGCGATGGGCGCGGGCGGCGAGCCGGTGCTGAGAGGCATCGGACACGTCCAGAAGCTGGTCTTCCGCATCCTGTCCATGATCATGTGGGCCGCTCCCGTGGGTGCGTTCGGGGCGATCGCGGCGGTGGTCGGGGCGACGGGCGTGGACGCGCTGAAGTCCCTGGCCGTCATCATGATCGGCTTCTATGTGACGTGCGTGCTGTTCGTGGTGGTGGTGCTGGGCGCACTGCTGCGTGTGGTGGCCGGGGTGAACGTCTTCGCGTTGCTGAAGTACCTGGGGAGGGAGTTCCTCCTGATCCTGTCCACGTCGTCGTCGGAGTCGGCGCTGCCGCGCCTGATCGCCAAGATGGAACACCTGGGCGTGAGCCGCCCGGTCGTCGGCATCACGGTCCCGACGGGCTACTCGTTCAACCTGGACGGCACGGCCATCTACCTGACGATGTCGTCGCTGTTCGTGGCGGAGGCGATGGGCAAGCCGCTGTCGCTGGGCCAGCAGGCGTCGCTGCTGCTGTTCATGATGATCGCCTCGAAGGGCGCGGCGGGCGTGACGGGCGCGGGGCTGGCGACACTGGCGGGCGGCCTGCAGTCGCACCGCCCGGACCTGGTGGACGGCGTCGGCCTGATCGTCGGCATCGACCGCTTCATGAGCGAGGCACGGGCGATGACGAACTTCGCGGGGAACGCGGTGGCGACGGTGCTGATCGGCACGTGGATGAAGGAGATCGACGGGGACCGGTGCCGCGAAGTACTGGCGGGGCGGCTGCCGTTCGACGAGGGGGTGCTGGCGGATCAGGCTGCGCCTGCGGCGGCGGACGGGGCCGGGGCCGGGGCTGTGGCGGCGGCTCCCGCGGCGCGGGTGGCGGCCTGAGCGATCCGGAGCCGCGCACTCCGACAGCGGAAATCCTGACTTCTGCCCGCGGGAAAGCGGGGTTTCCGCTGCCGGAAGGGCTGGTTCTGCTCGGGGCGCGTGCAACGGCCCGGATGGCGATGTCCTGGTGATCAGCTGTGACTGAGCGCTTCAGTTGGCCAGCGAGCGTTGCGCTTGGCCAGTTGAACGTGTCGGCTTGTGTGCCAGGGTGGCAGTAGAGAACTCGCGGGTGCGTACACGCATCCGGACCTGAGCACGTTGGGGAGTCGTGACGGTGGCGATGCGGACATTTCCGCTGGTGGGCGGGCCGGTGGAGTTACGGGGTGCGCTGGACTTGGAGCGGACGCAGGCGGGGGTGATGCCTCGCCGGTTGCCCGCGTGGACCAAGGAGCAGTACCAGGACCCGTCGGTCCACGGGGTGACGGTGATGCCTTCAGGGGTACGGCTGGTGTTCCGTACCGATGCGCGTGAGCTTGAGTTCGAGGTACTCACCTCCACAGGGCAGCTCGACACCGACCCCCGGCCCCGCCCGACCGGGATGCTGGAACTGCTGGTGGACGGTGCCCCTGCCGGGCGCCGGCAAGCACCGATGGGCAATGTGGTGCGGATGGCGGGCCCCGGGGCCGCGCAGCGACTGGTCCCGGGGGAGCCGGGGACCGTGCGGTTCGCCGGGCTGCCGATGGGCATGAAGAACGTCGAGCTGTGGCTGCCTCAGCAGACCCCCACGGAACTGTTGGCACTGCGTGCTGACGGCGAGGTGCTGGCACCGTTGCCGGACGGTCGGCGCCGCTGGGTGCACCACGGCAGTTCCATCAGCCACTGCCTCGAAGCCGACGGCCCGACCGGCACCTGGCCGGTGGTGGCGGCTTCGCTCGGGGGAGTGGAGGTGATCAACCTCAGCCAGGCCGGCAACGACATGCTGGACCCCTATGTCGCCCGGACGATCCGCGACATGCCCGCCGACCTGATCAGCCTCAAGGTGGGCGTCAACATCGTGGGCCTGGCCACTTTCCGGCTGCGGACGTTCGGCCCGGCGGTGCACGGATTCCTGGACACGATCCGGGACGGCCACCCGGACACCCCGCTGCTGCTGATGTCCCCGGTGAGCTGTCCGGCACTCGACACGACTCCCGGCCCGACCGCGATGGGCCCTGACGGGAAGATCGCAGCCCTGGGCGACCCGGCCGATGTGGCCCGTGGGGCGTTGTCGCTGACGGTGGTCCGTGACGAACTGGCCCGAATCGTGGCGGCCCGGCGAGCACGCGATCCCCACCTGCACTATCTCGACGGACGCGAACTGCTCGGCCCGCACGAGGTGGATGACCTTGCCGACGGCCTGCACCCCACCGCCGCCGCTTACCGCCGGATGGGCAAACGCTTCGCCGCGCACGCCTTCGCCGACGACGGCCCGTTCCGCTGAGTGACCGGGGCTCCGCACCTGCATCAGGTGCGGAGCCCGAGCGTACCGGCAGCCACACTGTCCGCCCGCACGCTCAACTTGCCAACTGGACTGCTCAGTCACATCAGCCGAGGGCGGCACCCCAAGAAGGACATCGAACGGGCTCTGTGCGCTGCAGAGGCAGCGGGTTTCAAGGTCACCTACGCCAAGAACGGGCACCGCTGGGGTTGGGTCGTCTGCTGCCGACCATGCCCTGCGACTGGCCGACGAACTGGAACAGGTTGATGTGCCGCCCGGGGTGTTGCGGTCTCTTGGGGTGCATGCGGCTTGAGCCGAGCTTGACGGCCCCGCCGCCCGGGAATCGGTTCCGGGCGGCGGACGGCTGTGAAGCCGGGGCGGGCGGTCAGACCACGCCGGCAACGGTGACGACGACGCCTTCGACGGTGGTGAAGACCATATCGCTGGCGCCCTGTTGGCAGTGGCAGTTGTCGTGGGCAGGGTGGCCATCGGCCTGTGCGGGACCGGCAAGCGCGATGCCACCCAAGGCGAGGGCAGCGACGGCGCTGGCGGCGGTGGCGATGCGGCGGAAGTTGTTCACGCGGCGCTCCTGGAGGGGAGTCGGGGACGGGCCAGCCCGGAGGCTGCCCCGTACGCCGCGGAGCGCACGTTTGCCCACTCCTGTGGGTGAGGGCGTGCGGGGGCCCGGTGGGGCGCCCATCATCAAGGGCGCAGCTCGAACCACACCTGCTTGCCCACGAGTTCGAGCCCGTCCCAGATCCAGCTGACGCCGGAGGCGTGGGAGAGGTGGCGCACGAGCACCAGTCCACGCCCGCTCTCGTCGCCGGGGCCGGGGAGGCGTGACCAGGGCATGCGGCGCGGGTCGTTGTCGCGGACGGCGATGACGATGCGGTGATCGTGGGCGGTCACTTCGACGGTGAGGGTGGGGACGCGGGCGTGGGTGACGACGTTCGTGACGGTGTCGGATACGCAGATGCGGGCGTTCTCGATCGCCGATCGGTGATCGATTGCCACGAGGGTGGCAGAGACGAACTCTCGCGCAAGTCGGGCGGAGGCCGGCCTCGCAGGGACGGTCAACTGGTAGAGCTCCGCAGGGCTGTCGGCGGAGTCGGTGCAGGAATTGCTGAGCGTGGCCGTACCCATGGCTTTGCCTCCCGACGCGATTCGATGATCCGCTGCGCAGCATCAACAGGCGTGCTTGTTCCGCCACTTCGAGGTCTTCGAGCGGCGCTGCGCGACGTGCCACGGACCATAGGGTGACGCGATGCACGTGTGCAACTGCTGCGGGTAACCAGTGCAACGAGTGGACCCGTGAGTGGTTGCGCGCAACACTGTGCGTCAGGACCAGGGGAGGGTCGACATGCCACCGAGAGCGGCGCCGACCGCCAGGCAGCGGAGGCTCGGTGCGGAGCTGCGCAAGATGCGGGAGCATGCGGGGCTCAGCGTTGCCGAGGCCGGAAAGCAGCTGGGTGCAGACCGCACCCGCATCAGCAACACCGAAGCGGGCCGCCTCGGCGTCAGTGCGGAGCGCGTCAGGGCGCTGGCGAACATCTACGCCACACCCGACCGCGCTTATGTCGACGCGCTCGCAAACCTGGCCGAGGAACGCGTCAGGGGGTGGTGGGAGGACTCCCGTGGAATCCTCTCCGCAAGCGCTCTGGATCTCGCGGAGCTGGAACACCACGCCGTCCGCCTGACGTCTGTGCAAGTCGTCTACATCCCCGGCCTGCTGCAGACCGAGGAATACGCTCGCGCAGTGTTCGGGCAGACGGTCCCGGAGCTGTCTCCTCTGGAGATTCAGCGCAGGGTCTCGCATCGAATGCACCGCAAGCGGGTGTTGGAGCGGAGTCCGGCGACACCGTGCACGTTCGTGATTCACGAGGCGGCGTTGCGCATGATCTTCCCGGGAGTCGATGGGCAGCGGCGCCAGTTGGAGAGGCTGAGCGAAGTGAGCGCTCACTCAGGCGTCTCGATTCGCGTCATCCCGTTCGCCGCCGGTGCCTTCCCGTGCGCTCACAGTTCGCTGACCTTTGCTGCCGGTCCGGTGCCGCAACTCGACACGGTTGCGCTGGACACTGCGCACGGGTCCGTTCTGCTGGATGCGGACGCGCATCTGGAGAACTATCGGAGGATCCTGCAGCGCACGGTGGAGACCGCCCTGCCGCCGAAGGAATCGTGCGACTTCATCGCCAGAGTCGCCAAGGATCTGTGAAGGCGAGAGCATGTCCGAATCCCCATGGCAGAAGTCGTCCTTCTCGAGCGACCGGGACGACTGTGTCGAACTCTGCAGGAGCAGTGGTCGCATAGCGATACGCGAAGGCGATACGCCGATTGTGGTGATCAGGGCCGGAGCGGCCCAGGTTCGGGCACTTCTTGCGGCCGTCAAAACGCAGCTGGACGCCCGTCCTCAATTATGAAGGTGCAGCATGTCGGATATCCGGTGGCAAAAATCATCCTTCTCGACGGAAACGGCTGATTGCATAGAAATCGCCCGGGTGGCCGGGGTGGTCCACTTGCGTGAGAGCGACACTCCGGAAGTCATCGTGGCCGCCGGGCGGAAGAAGCTTCGTGCGCTCGTGTGCGGAGTCAAGAGAGGTGCCCTTGACCTCAACCTCGGTTGAGTTCCTAACGTCGGGGCCATGACGAACCGAACCACCGAAGACCTCGACGTTCCCGCCCTGGTCGCCCAGCCCGCCGCCTACTGGACCTGGTCGGCGACCGAGGCGATTCTCGCGTACACGCGTGCCGTGCTGGCCCGGGTGGACGTCACCCAGCCGCAGTGGTGGACGCTCGTCCACATCGGCGGTGCCGAACACGGCCTCACCCGCGAGGAGCTCTGTGTCCGGTCGGAGGGCTTCCCGTACGGCGTGGGTCCCGACGACATGGGCCATGCCGTCGACGGCCTCCTGCACCGCGGCTGGCTCGCCGCCGACGGCGCCGGCCGCCTCACGCTCACGGAGGCGGGGGGTGAGGCCAGGGTCCGGGTCAAGGAGCTGATGTCCCAGGCGCGTTCGGAGGTCCACGACGGCATCACGGACGAGGGGTACGCCGCCGTGCTCACCGTCCTGCAGCGGATGATCCGCAACGTCGGGGGGTGATCGGTTGCTGCCGGGCCGAAGTTCCGGCCCGGCAGCGGCCGTTCAGCTCGCCAGGGCGTTCGCGATGGCGCCGTCGACGTCGAGGAACGGGTTCAGGAACTGATCCAGGGCGTCGTTGTCGTCGAGGCCCGGTGTCGACGAGTCGTCGTCGCCGGTACCCGGCGGCCAGGGGTCGTTCGCCAGGGCGGTGGGCACCGCCTGCGGCGTGGCAGCAGCAACAGCCGGGCCTGCACCGAGCGCGAGCGTGCCGCACACGGCGGCCGCGGTGACGGCGAGTGGTCGGGTGAATCGCATCGCTCTGCTCCCTTCGAGTCGAGCGGCCAGGGACGGCAAGTGTGGTCCCGCGGCCGGCCGCGCGCGATTCGGGAGGGGCGGGGGCGGGTCGGCACGGCGTTGGCATACACCCGAACGGGTGAACGGGGCCGGGTGGAGGGGCTCGCGTGCGGGGCGGTGGCTGGGATAGCGTGGAGCAGCGGTACCGCAACAAAGACGCCCCCGCCCACGGAGGCCACCGCAGGCGAGGGCGAACCGTAGCTAGACGGTTTCTTGACTGTCAGTCCTCAGGTTCTCGGAGGACTGACAGTCACCGTCCGGTACACCACCTCCAGAGTTCCCGGATCACTGCTGCAATCCGCTCGTGACGTGGTTTCCTACGGTGACGCCCCACTGGCGCCCCCCTTCAACGGGTTGCGGCCATGGCCGGTGGCCGCACCGGAGGGAGCCCAGTAGCGGGGCACCCTGGGGCAGGTGCCCCGATGGAGGGACCTCGTGAAAGGGGGCGCTCTCGAAGCGCTGACGCGACTGTACACCCAGCCGAGGGTGTCAATCTGGTGGTTGGCAAAGGAAGTTCGGGATTCGTGCCCGGTGCGGCTGCTGAGGTAGCGTGGGCGACCCCGGGCCACTGGAGTGGGTCCGGGGCCATCTGCTGTCCCTCACCCCGGCCGCAGCCATACCGTCCCCAACGGCGGCAACGTCAGCGTCACGCTCACCGACCGCCCATGGCTCTGCACCGCCTCCGTTTTCACCGGGTCCGGGGTGACGACCCCGCTGCCCCCGTACCGGGTCGCGTCCGTGTTCAGGATCTCCTCCCACATCGCGTGCCCGGCCGGTACGCCCAGCCGGTAGCCGTGCCGGACGACCGGGGAGAAGTTGCAGACCGCCAGCAGCGGCGAGCGTCCCGCGTCGTAGCGCAGGAAGGCGAGGACGTTGTCCTCGGCCGCATCGCCGTCGACCCACTCGAAGCCGTCCGGCACGGTGTCCCGTTGCCACAGCGCGGGCGTGGCGGCGTAGCGCTCGTTGAGGTCGCGTACCAGGTCCCGTACGCCCCGGTGGTCCGCCTCGGCCGCGTACGACGGGTCCAGCAGCCACCAGTCCGGGCCGTGGCTCTCCGACCACTCCGCCCCCTGGGCGAACTCCTGGCCCATGAAGAGCAGTTGTTTGCCGGGGTGGGCCCACATGAAGGCCAGGAACGCGCGGTGGTCGGCGCGCTGCTGCCACCAGTCGCCCGGCATCTTCGACACCAGCGAGCGCTTGCCGTGCACCACCTCGTCGTGCGAGATGGGCAGCACGTAGTTCTCGCTGTACGCGTACACCATCGCAAAGGTCATCTCGCCGTGGTGGTACTTGCGGTGCACCGGCTCCTTGGCCATGTACTGCAGGGAGTCGTGCATCCAGCCCATGTTCCACTTCAGGCCGAAGCCCAGCCCGCCGAAGCCGCCGGGGCCCGTGTGATGGGTGGCGCGGGTGACGCCGTCCCAGGCGGTGGACTCCTCGGCGACGGTGACGACGCCGGGGCAGCGGCGGTAGACCGTCGCGTTCATCTCCTGGAGGAAGGCGACCGCGTCGAGGTTCTCCCGGCCGCCGTGGACGTTCGGGGTCCACTGGCCCGGTTCGCGGGAGTAGTCGAGGTAGAGCATCGAGGCGACGGCGTCCACGCGCAGGCCGTCGACGTGGAACTCCTCGCACCAGTAGACCGCGTTCGCCACCAGGAAGTTGCGGACCTCCTTGCGCCCGTAGTCGAACTCCAGCGTCCCCCAGTCGGGATGGGCCGCCCGCACCGGGTCCTGGGGCTCGTACAGCGGGCGGCCGTCGAAGGCGGCCAGCGCCCAGTCGTCCTTGGGGAAGTGTGCGGGCACCCAGTCGACGAGCACCCCGATGCCCGCCCGGTGCAGGGCGTCCACCAGGTATTTGAAGTCGTCGGGCGTGCCCAGCCGGGCGGTCGGGGCGTAGAAGCCGGTGACCTGGTAGCCCCACGAGCCGCCGAAGGGGTGCTCGGCGACCGGCAGCAGCTCCACGTGCGTGAAACCGAGGTCCTTGACGTACGCGGGGAGCTGTTC
The DNA here is from genome assembly GCF_053594995.1 of Streptomyces sp. NPDC002536. Lineage (NCBI taxonomy): Bacteria > Bacillati > Actinomycetota > Actinomycetes > Kitasatosporales > Streptomycetaceae > Streptomyces > Streptomyces sp. NPDC002536. Next base: position 20,468 of record NZ_JBSFWU010000079.1, on the reverse strand, counting down.
GGCCAGCTGTCGGTAGCCGAGGCCGGGGCGCCAGGACGGCAGGTGCACCTCGTAGACGGAGAACGGGGCCTCGTGGACGGGCCGTTCGCCGCGGCGCTCCATCCAGGCGCCGTCCTGCCAGCGGTGGTGCGGGACGTGCACGACGGACGCGGTGGCGGGCGGGGCCTCGGTGCGCCGGGCCATGGGGTCGGCGCGCAGGGTGTGCGAGCCGTCGGGGCGGACGATCTGGAACTTGTAGAGCGCACCTTCACCGACGCCGGGCAGGAACACCTCCCACACGCCGGTCGCGCCGAGCGAGCGCATGGGATGCCCGGTGGCGTCCCAGTAGTTGAAGTCGCCCGCCACGCGCACGCCTTGCGCATTGGGCGCCCACACCGTGAACCGCGTGCCGCTCACGCCCTCGTGCACCATCGGGTGCGCGCCGAGCGCCCGCCACAGCTCCTCGTGCCGGCCCTCGCCGATCAGGTGCAGGTCGAGCTCGCCGAGGGCGGGCAGGAAGCGGTACGGGTCGTGGAGTTCGGTGTCGTCGGCCTCGTCGGTCCCGTCGTACACGACCACGAGCCGGTAGTCGGGGATCTCGCTGAGCGGCAGGACGCCGGAGAACAGCCCGTCCCCGTCGTCGAACAGCTCCGCCCGGAGCCCTTTGGCGGTGACCGCCACCGCGTGCGCGTAGGGGCGCAGGGCGCGGAAGAGGACCCCGCCGGGCACATGGTGGGCGCCCAGCAGGGCGTGCGGGTCGTGATGCGCGCCGTGCAGCAGGCGTGCGCGGTCGGCGTCGGGCAGGGGGTCGGCGGGCCGGGTGCCGCCGGGGGTCGCCTCCGGGCGCGGGGCAACCGGGCGGCGGAGGACGGGAGTTGAAGGAGCCCGGCGCGGGGGAGGGGCCGGGGCCGGTACCGGAGCCGGGGCCGATGCTGTCGGCTCCGGGTGCGGCTCCGGGTGCGACCGGGGTCCGTCGGGACCCGGGTCCGGACCGGGAACGGGAGCCGGACCCGGATCCGGCTCCGCCGCCCGCGAGGGCCTCGGTACGGCGCCGGGCCGGGCCGGCAGGAACGTCGCCGGGACGGGGACCCCGGCGGAGTCGCAGGGGACGGGGCCGGACGGGGGTCGTGCGGTCACGGGGTGGTCCTCCCAGGGGATGTGCGGTCAGACGGGGTCGGGGCCCGGGGCGCGGCGGTCGGACGGCGTCCCGGCGAGGCGGTGGATCGCGGACATCGGGACGGACAGCCAGTCCGGGCGGTGCCGGGCCTCGTACAGCACCTCGTAGACGGCCTTGTCGGTCTCGTGGGCCCGCAGCAGCCGGGGGTCCTCGCGGGGGTCGTGGTGGACGGCGGCGTAGCCCTCGCAGTAGGCGTCGCGGGCGCGCTGCGCCCAGTCGGTGCCGGTCGCGCGGCCGACGGCCGCCGCGTAGTCGAAGGAGCGCAGCATGCCTGCGACGTCCCGGGCGACCGGCTGCGGCCGGCGCCGCTCGGCCAGGGGGCGGGCGGGCTCGCCCTCGAAGTCGATGAGCGACCAGCGGCCGTCCGCCGCGGTGCGCAGCGCCTGGCCGAGGTGCAGGTCGCCGTGGATGCGCTGGGCGTGCCAGGTGCGTCCGGCCCGGCCGAGCGCGGCGAGTTCCTCGTAGGCGGCGCGCAGGGCGGTCCGGTACGGGCGCAGCACGGGCACGGCCTCGGCGGCGGAATCCAGGCGCCGGGTCATGGCGGAGGTGAGACGTTCGAGCTGCGGGCGGCGCAGCACGACGGTGGGCAGGGCCTCGGCCAGGGCCAGGTGCACCTCGGCCGTGGCGTGGCCGAGGGCGCGCGCGGAGGCGGTGAAGTCGGCGCGCACGGCCAGGGCGCCGAGGGCCAGTTGCCAGCCGTCGGCGGAGCCGGGGAGGTAGGGCTGGAGCACGCCCAGGGTCATCGGCTCCGCGCCGGACGGGCCGGGCGGCTCGGCCTCGAACCAGGCGGCGGGCGCGGGGACGCGCGAGCAGCCGGTGTTCGCGAGTGCACGGGGGAGTTCGAGGTCGGGGTTGGTGCCGGGGCCGACCCGGCGGAAGAGCTTGAGGATATACGTTTCGCCGTACACGGCCGAGGAGTTGGACTGTTCGGCGCCCAACAGGCGTGGGGTGAGACCGGACGGGATGGCCGCGTCCGCTTCGCGGCTGAAACGGAGCGGGCCGAGCCGGCCGGGCATCCGGAGCCGCTCCAGCAGGAGCGCGGCGAGCCGGGGGTCGGCGAGCCCCTCGTAGAGGGTGCAGCCGTGCAGGGGCCCGTCGGCCGGACGCCCGATGAGGGCCGGGGCCAGCTGCGGGGGCAGCATGTCCTGGACGCCGAGCAGCAGTTGGTAGCAGTCCTCGGTGCCGCGGCCCTGGCCGGGGGCCGCGGGCTGCCGGGCCCGGACGAGCAGGTGCAGCAGCCCCGGGGCCGTCCCGCCACGGGTCCGGGGCAGCAGCTCGGTGGCGGACACCAGGGCGAACCCGGTGATGGGCCGTCCCTTCCCCGCGAACCACCGCTGCCGCGGCAGCCATTCCCGCATGAGCGGGGCCAGCGAATCCATCAGGGCCTGCGGCCGGCCGTCGCCGCGGAGCAGGGCACCCTCGGCGGCGACGGGCATCTGTGGCGGGTTGCCCTCTGCCGGACCGGCGTCCGCCCGTGGGCCCGCCTCGGGCGCGGGGTGCGGTGCGGGTTCCGTCCCGACGGGGCGTGGTCGCCCCCCGGGGGCATCGGGAGGGCCGCCCGCCGACGGGGCGCGCGGCACGTGCCCGGTGGGCCCCTGGAGCCCGGGCGGTGGCCGCAGCCCGTTGTGGGCATCGGGTTGCTCGGCGGGGACCTCGGCAGGTGCTCCTACTCCCCGAGGGCCCCCCGCCAGGGGCCTGGGTGCGTCCGACATGACGTCGCGTCCTTTCCCCGGGCACACGACAGATTGGGCAAAGTGTCCCGGATTGCGGCTTTGTCCAGTGCGCGGTGCGGGACGTGTCGGGCGAGGATCGTCCGTACGGTCAGCGACAACGGCCCGTGTGTGCGGATGCGATCTCTTCGGCCCGGCCCGTGCGTAGTAGTAGGGGTTCCCAGGGTCGGAGCGGGAAAACGCCTGTGCGCGGTCGGGCCGCGCACAGGGGTGGTTCAGTGGCCGACGACCGCGGCCGGGGTGTTGCGGCGCAGACGGAACCAGTAGAAGCCGTGGCCTGCGAGGGTCAGCAGGTACGGCAGTTCGCCGATGGCGGGGAAGCGGACGCCGCCGATCAGCTCGACCGGGTGCCGGGTGTTGAACGTCCGCAGGTCCAGCTCGGTCGGCTGTGCGAAGCGGGAGAAATTGTTCACGCACAGGACCAGGTCGTCACCGTGCTCGCGCAGGAAGGCCAGCACCGCCGGGTTGCTCGACTGCAGCTCCGTGTAGGAGCCGAGGCCGAACGCCGGGTTCTGCTTGCGGATCTCGATCATCCGGCGCGTCCAGTGCAGCAGCGAGGACGGCGAGGACATCGCCGCTTCCACGTTCGTCACCTGGTAGCCGTAGACCGGGTCCATGATCGTCGGCAGGTAGAGCCGGCCCGGGTCGCACGAGGAGAAGCCCGCGTTGCGGTCCGGGGTCCACTGCATCGGCGTGCGCACCGCGTCCCGGTCGCCGAGCCAGATATTGTCGCCCATGCCGATCTCGTCGCCGTAGTACAGGATCGGCGACCCCGGCAGGGACAGCAGCAGTGCGGTGAACAGCTCGATCTGGTTGCGGTCGTTGTCGAGCAGCGGGGCCAGCCGGCGCCGGATGCCGATGTTGGCCCGCATCCGCGGATCCTTGGCGTACTCCGCCCACATGTAGTCGCGCTCTTCGTCCGTGACCATTTCGAGCGTGAGCTCGTCGTGGTTGCGCAGGAAGACGCCCCACTGGCAACCGGACGGGATCGCCGGGGTCTTGGCCAGGATTTCCGAGACGGGGTAGCGCGACTCCCGCCGCACCGCCATGAAGATGCGCGGCATCACGGGGAAGTGGAACGCCATGTGGCATTCGTCGCCGCCGTTCTCGAAGGAGCCGAAGTAGTCGACGACGTCCTCGGGCCACTGGTTGGCCTCGGCCAGCAGCACCGTGTCCGGGTAGTGCGCGTCGATCTCGGCCCGCACGCGCTTGAGGAACCGGTGCGACTGCGGGAGGTTCTCGCAGTTGGTGCCCTCCTGGGCGAACAGGTACGGCACGGCGTCCAGCCGGAAGCCGTCGATGCCGAGGTCCAGCCAGAACCGCAGGGCGGCCAGGATCTCCTCCTGCACGGCCGGGTTCTCGTAGTTGAGGTCCGGCTGGTGGGAGAAGAAGCGGTGCCAGTAATACTGCTTGCGCACCGGGTCGAAGGTCCAGTTCGACGTCTCGGTGTCGACGAAGATGATGCGCGCGTCCGGGTACTGCTTGTCGTCGTCGGCCCACATGTAGTAGTCGCCGTAGGGGCCGTCGGGATCGGAGCGCGACTGCTGGAACCAGTCGTGCTGATCGCTCGTATGGTTCATGACAAAGTCGATGATGACGCGCATCCCGCGCTGGTGCGCCGCGTCCACGAACTCCACGAAGTCGGCGAGGTCGCCGAACTCCGGGAGCACCGAGGTGTAGTCGGAGACGTCGTAGCCGCCGTCCCGCAGCGGCGACTGGAAGAACGGCGGCAGCCAGAGGCAGTCGACGCCCAGCCACTGCAGGTAGTCCAGTTTGGCGGTGAGTCCCTTGAGGTCGCCGATGCCGTCACCGTCGCTGTCCTGGAACGAGCGTACGAGCACCTCGTAGAAGACGGCGCGCTTGAACCAGTCGGGATCCCGGTCCTTCGCGGGAGTGTCCTCGAACGTGTCCTGGACGGGCTCATTGACGATCATGGTGTGGGTGACCCTCCGATCGGTGAGGACGGTCGCAGCGAGAACACGTGCGCAGGCGCCATTGCACGGCCCGGCTCAAGGCGCACATAGTTGTCCCTGCCCCAGTGATAGGTCTCTCCGGTGAGCTCGTCGCGCACCGGCACGGACTCGCCCCAGTCGAGGCCGAGTTCCGGCATGTTCAACGAGACCGTCGCCTCCTGGGTGTGGTGGGGGTCGAGGTTGACGACCGCCAGGACGCACGAGCTGCCGGAGCGCTTGGAGTAGGCGAGCACGGCATCGTTGTCGGTGCCGTGGAAGCGCAGACTGCGCAGTCCGCGCAGGGCCGGGTGACGGTGCCTCAGCCGGTTGAGGGCGGTGAGCAGCGGGGCGAGACTGCGCCCTTCGCGCTCGGCCTTCTCCCAGTCGCGCGGGCGCAGTTGGTACTTCTCGGAGTCGAGGTACTCCTCGCTGCCTTCGCGCACCGGCGTGTTCTCGCACAGCTCGAATCCCGCGTAGACGCCCCAGGCCGGGCTCAGCGTCGCCGCCAGCACCGCGCGCGCCGCGAAGGCGGGCCGGCCGCCGTCCTGGAGATGGGCGTGCAGAATGTCGGGGGTGTTCACGAACAGGTTCGGGCGCATGAATGCGGCCGATTCACCGGAGAGTTCGGTCAGGTACTCCGTGATCTCGTGCTTGGTGTTGCGCCAGGTGAAGTAGGTGTACGACTGCTGGAAGCCGATCGCGCCCAGGGTGCGCATCATCGCGGGGCGGGTGAACGCCTCGGCGAGGAAGACGACATCGGGATCCGTGCGCCCGATCTCCGCGATCACGCGCTCCCAGAACGCCACGGGTTTCGTGTGGGGATTGTCGACGCGGAAGATACGGATCCCGCGCTCCATCCAGAAGCGCAGTACACGCAGGGTCTCCCCGGTCAGTCCCTCCGGGTCCGCGTCGAAGGCCAGGGGATAGATGTCCTGGTATTTCTTCGGCGGATTCTCGGCATAGGCGATGGAGCCGTCGGCCCGGTGGTGGAACCACTCCGGGTGCTTCTCCACCCAGGGGTGGTCGGGGGAGCACTGCAGCGCGAAGTCGAGCGCCACCTCCATGCGCAGCTCGCGCGCCCGGGACACGAAATGCGCGAAGTCCTCGAAGGTGCCCAGATCCGGGTGCAGGGCGTCGTGCCCGCCCTCCGGGGAGCCGATGGCCCAGGGGCTGCCCACGTCCCAAGGGCCCGCGGCGAGCGCATTGTTGGGGCCCTTGCGGAACGAGGTGCCGATGGGGTGGACCGGGGGGAGGTAGACGACGTCGAAGCCCATCGCGGCGATTGCCGGCAGCCGTTCGGCGGCCGTGCGGAACGTACCGCTGCGGGGCCGGCTGCCCTCCGCCACCACCGCGCCCTCCGAGCGCGGGAACATCTCGTACCACGCGCCGAACAGCGCCCGCTCGCGCTCCACCAGCACCGGAACGGGCCTGCTGACGGTGACCAGTTCGCGCAGCGGCCACGCGGCCAGCGCGGCCGTGACCCCGGGGGCCAGGGCGGCGGCGAGCCGGTCGGCGGGGCGCCGGCCGCGGTCGCGCAGGGCGTCCACCGCGCTCAGCACCGCCTCGCGGCCGCTCTTCTTCGGCACTCCGGCGGCGGCCCGTTCGTGCAGCCGGGCGCCCTCCTCCAGCACCAGGTCCGTGTCGATCCCGGCCGGGATCTTGATCTGCGCGTGGTGCCGCCAGGTCGCCACCGGGTCGCTCCAGGCCTCCACCGCGTACGTCCAGCGGCCCTCGCCGTCGGGCGCGACCTCCGCGCCCCACCGGTCGCTGCCCGGGCCCAGCTCCCGCATCGGCGTCCACGGCCCGCTGCGGCCCTGGGCGTCCCGCAGCACCACGTTCGCCCCCACCGCATCGTGCCCCTCGCGGAACACCGTGGCGGTCACCTCGAAGGTCTCTCCCACCACGGCCTTGACCGGTCGTCGGCCGCAGTCGACGAGCGGCGCGAGGTCGAGGACGGGAATGCGGCCGATCATGGGATCACCTGGGAATTCGACGCTGGCGGAAGGGGAATGGGCCGATCCGGGAAACCGGGAGGACGCCGTGCGGATCCGGCGGGTTCTGCTCTTTCTAGCCGTTCCGTCGGCCGTCGGCGGAGTGCGGGCATGAGTGCTCCTGTCCGCGTTCACTCGGGTGGGCGGAGACAACGCGCTGAAGTAGCCGGAGTAAAGGCGACGGACGGCCGCCCGTGGATACCGGATGAGCTTTCCCACCGGCCCCCGCCCGGCATGCCGGGTCCGTATGAACTACTCGTGCGTAGTTCGCGTGGCACCGCGTGGGGAGGGTGGCCGTACCCCCGTCACCCGTACGGAGTCTCCCCGCTGGGCCGACCGTGTGCAATGTGACGAAAGGAGGCTTCCGGCAGCCGAATGAGGGAACCCTGCCCCGACTTCGCCTTCGAAGGCCGTAGCGGGTTTTGGCCTTCGAGTCCCCTGGTGTACGCGCGGCGTATTTTCGCCTAGTACCTTTTCGCTATTCCGCTCGCTGCAGCCGGGCCAGCCAGGACGGGCGCAACGGACCGCCCGGCGCACCCCGTCAGGGCCAGGAGAAGTCAGGCCGCGTCAGGCGGACGAGGGTACTTGGCGGCTTGGGCCCTGCCGCCGGGCGGTGCGGCGCTACCGTCGGGGGAGTGAAGGCCATTCGTCGATTCAGCGTGCGCCCCGTCCTTCCGGAGCCCCTACGACCGCTCAGCGAACTGGCGCGCAATCTGCGCTGGTCCTGGCATGCCGAGACGCGCGAACTCTTCCAGTCCGCCGACCCCGAGGGCTGGCGTGCGGCCGGCGGCGATCCGCTGCGCCTGCTCGGCGCCCTCTCCGCCGACCGCCTCGCGGCCCTCTCCGGGGACCGCCGCTTCCGGCGGCGCCTCGCGGCCGCCGCCGACGACCTGCAGGACTATGTCACCGGCCGCCGCTGGTACCAGGAACAGCCGGCGGGGCTGCCCGCCGCCGTCGCCTACTTCTCTCCCGAGTTCGGCATCACCGCCGCCCTCCCGCAGTACAGCGGCGGGCTCGGCATCCTGGCCGGCGACCACCTGAAGGCCGCCAGCGACCTGGGAGTTCCCCTCATCGGCGTCGGACTGCTCTACCGGCACGGCTACTTCCGGCAGTCCCTCTCCCGCGAGGGCTGGCAGCAGGAGCACTACCCCCTGCTCGATCCCAACGAGCTCCCGCTGGCCGTGCTCCGCGAGCCCGACGGCACCCCCAGCAGGGTCACCCTCGCACTGCCCGGCGGCCGGCGCCTGCTCGCCCACATCTGGCAGGCGCAGGTCGGCCGGGTGCCGTTGCTCCTGCTGGACTCCGACGTCGAGGAGAACGCCTCCGGCGAGCGCGACGTCACCGACCGGCTCTACGGCGGCGGCAGCGAGCACCGGCTGCTGCAGGAGATGCTGCTGGGCATCGGCGGCGTGCGGGCGGTCCGGGCGTACTGCCGGCTCACCGGACACCCGGCCCCCGAGGTCTTCCACACCAACGAGGGCCACGCCGGCTTCCTCGGCCTGGAGCGCATCCGCGAACTCACCAGCCAGGGCGCGGAGTTCGACGCCGCGCTGGAGAGCGTGCGGGCCGGCGCCGTCTTCACCACGCACACCCCCGTGCCCGCCGGCATCGACCGCTTCGACCGCGAACTGGTCGGCCACCACTTCGGTGACGACGGCGAACTGCCCGGCATCGACCCTGGACGCATCCTCGCCCTCGGCCTGGAGACCTACCCCGGCGGCGAGCCCAACCTCTTCAACATGGCCGTCATGGGCCTGCGCCTGGCGCAGCGCGCCAACGGCGTCTCCACCCTGCACGGCCAAGTGAGCCGCGAGATGTTCGCCGGGCTGTGGCCGGGCTTCGACGCCGAGGAGGTGCCGATCACCTCCGTCACCAACGGCGTCCACGCGCCCACCTGGGTCGCCCCCGAGGTCTTCCGGCTGGGCGCCCGCCGCGTCGGCATCGGCCGCGCCGAGGAGGCCCTGAGCGTCGGCGGCGTCGAGCGCTGGGACTCCGTCGCCGAGATCTCCGACGAGGACATCTGGCAGCTGCGGCGCACCCTGCGCGAGCAGCTGGTGGAGGAGGTGCGCGAGCGGCTGCGTGCCTCCTGGCGCGAGCGCGGCGCGGGCACCGCCGAACTCGGCTGGATCGACGGCGTGCTGGACCCCGATGTCCTCACCATCGGCTTCGCCCGGCGGGTGCCGTCCTACAAGCGCCTCACCCTCATGCTCCGCGACCGCGACCGGCTCATGGAGCTGCTGCTGCACCCCGAGCGCCCCGTGCAGATCGTCGTCGCGGGCAAGGCCCACCCCGCCGACGACAGCGGCAAGCGGCTGGTCCAGGAGCTCGTCCGGTTCGCCGACGACCCACGGGTGCGCCACCGCATCGTCTTCCTCCCGGACTACGGCATGGCCATGGCGCAGAAGCTCTACCCCGGCTGCGACGTGTGGCTCAACAACCCGCTGCGCCCGCTGGAGGCCTGCGGCACCTCCGGGATGAAGGCCGCGCTCAACGGCTGTCTCAACCTGTCCGTCCTGGACGGCTGGTGGGACGAGTGGTACGAGCCCGACTTCGGCTGGGCCGTCCCGACCGCGGACGGCTCCGGCACGGACGAGGACCGCCGCGACGACCTGGAGGCGGCCGCGCTGTACGAGTTGCTGGCGCAGCAGGTGACGCCGGGCTTCTACGACCGGGGTCCGGGCGGGCTGCCGGTCCGCTGGATCGAGATGGTCCGCCGGACCCTGGCCACCCTCGGCCCGAAGGTGCTGGCCGGGCGCATGGTGCGCGAGTACGTGGAGGAGCTCTACGGTCCGGCGGCCGAGGCCCAGCGGGCGCTGAACCCGTCCGCCGCCGCCGAGTTGTCGGCCTGGAAGGCGCGGGTCCGCGCCGGGTGGTCCGGGGTGGCCGTCGACCACGTGGAGGCGGTGACGGACTCCCCGCTGAACGGCACGGCCGAGCTGGGGGCGACGGTGTCCCTGCGGGTGAGCGTCCGGCTGGGGGAGCTGGAGCCGTCCGACGTGGAGGTGCAGGCCGTTGCGGGCCGCGTGGACCCGGCGGACCGGCTGACCGCTCCGGCCACGTTCCCGCTGAAGCCGACGGGGGCGGCGGGCCTGGACGGGCGCCGCCTCTACGAAGGCCCGCTGACCTTCGACCGCACCGGCCCGTTCGGCTACACGGTGCGCATCCTGCCGGCGCACCGGCTGCTCGCCGGCGGGGCGGAGATGGGCTTGGTGGCGGTCCCGGCGGAGGCCTCCGGCGAGGATGGCGGGGTGCTGATGAGGTGACCATGCGTTGCCGCCTGAGCGAGGGTGCCCTCGCTCAGGCGGCGCGTCCGGCTCACCCGAAGGTCAGCCGCCAGCTGTTCACCGTGCCGGTGTCAGCGGCGTACATGTCCTGGACGCGCAGTTTCCAGGTGCCCTTCGCCGCCACGGCGGAAGCGTCCACCGTGTACGTCTGCTTGACGTCCGCCGCAGAGTCCCACGGGTCCGAGTTCTTCAGCCGCCACGTCTTGCCGTTCGGTGCGACGAGGTCGATCTGCAGGTCGCCCCGGTACGTGTGCGTGATGTTGACGGTCGCCTTGAGCGCCTTCGGGCCGTTGCCGGTGCGCGTCACCGTGACCGGCGAGGTGATGGCCGGGCCCGCGTCCGGGATGGCGACCGGTGTGGTGTTCTCGAAGACGGTGCCGCCGCCGTCCGCGGAGTTCACCGTCCAGGTGAAGGAGACCGTGCCGGTCTTGCCGGACGCGTCCTTGACGGTCACGGTCACCGCGCTGCTGCCGACGGTGGTCGGTGTCCCTGTGATCAGACCGGTCGACGCGTCGATCGACAGGCCGGCCGGCAGCCCGGTCGCCGTGTAGGACAGCGAACCGGTCGTCGAGCTGCTCGCCTTGATCTGCAGCGAGACCGCCGTGTTCACGACGCTGGTCTGGTCGCCGGGGCTGGTGACCGAGACGCCGCTGGAGAGCCGGCTGCCGACGTTGATGCCGGCCCATGCGTTGCCCACGTTGTTGTACGTGTCGCTGCCGACGCCGAAGAGCTGGCCCGCCGCCCACAGCGTGGCGTCGCGTGCGGCCGCGTAGTCGGTGGTGGACGTCATGCGCTCGGTGAGCGCCTTGTACCAGACCTTGGCGGCGTTGTCCCGGCCGATCGGGGTGACCGGCAGGCCGTCGGAGGTCGGGCTGTCGTAGTGGGTGCCGTTGATGTCCTTCGGGCCGCTGCCCTCGGAGGCCAGGTAGAACCAGTGGTTGGCCGGGCCCGAGGAATAGTGGACGTCGATGTTGCCGAGGCCGGAGTACCAGCTGTCCTTGGAACTGCCGTCCTTGCTCGGCTGGTCCATGTAACGCAGCGGGGTGCCGTTGCCGTTGATGTCGATCTTCTTGCCGATCATGTAGTCGCCCGGATCGGCGGGGTTGGCGGCCCACCACTTGACGGCGATGGCCATCATGTCCGAGGTGGCCTCGTTGAGGCCGCCGGACTCTCCGCTGTAGTTGAGGTTGGCGGTGGCCGCGGTGACGCCGTGCGTCATCTCGTGCGCGGCCACGTCGATGGCGGTGAGCGGGTGCGTGTCGCCGGAGCCGTCGCCGTAGGTCATGCAGAAGCAGCTGTCGTCCCAGAAGGCGTTGACGTAGCTGTTGCCGTAGTGGACCCGGCTGTAGGCGCCCACGCCGTCGCCGCGGATGCCGCTGCGGCCGTGCACGTTCTTGTAGTAGTCCCAGGTCAGTTGGGCGCCGTAGTGCGCGTCGGCGCCGGCCGTGGCGGGGTCGTTGACGGTGCCGTCGCCCCAGACGTCGCTGGAGTTGGTGAACAGCGTGCCGGTGCCGCTCGACCCGTGGCCCAGGTTGTAGGTCTTGTGGCCGCCGCGCGAGGCGTCGTTGAGCTGGTACTGGCCGCCCGACTGCGAGGTGCCCAGGGTGACCTGGCCGCTGTACTGGGTGTTGCCGGTGCCGGTCTTGACGCCCTGGAACTCGAAGAGCTTCTTGCCGGTGCGCGCGTCCGTGACGACGTGCAGCTGGTTGGGGGTGCCGTCCTCCTGGAGGCCGCCGACGACGGTCTCGTAGGCGAGGGCCGGGGTGCCGTGGCCCGCCCAGATCACCTTGCGCGGGGCCCGGTCGGCCCGGGTGGCCTTCGAGCCCTGTGCCGCCGCGGACTTGACCGCGTCCTTCTCGGCGGCGGAGGCGGCGAAGGAGGGCGTGGTCGTCGCCACGGCCATGCGGGCCTTGTTGGCCTTGGCGACGGTGGTGACCTTCCCGCCGGATGTCGCGTCCACGACGAGGTCGCCGCCGAGGACGGGCAGGCCGTCGTAGGTGCGCTCGTAGCGGGTGTGCAGCGTGCCGTCGGTGTCCCGGGACACGTCCTTGACGGCCAGCTGCTCCTTGGCGCCGAGGCCGAGGGTGCGGGCGGTCTGCACCCGGGTCGCGGTGGCGTTGCGTATCAACTCCGCGCGCTGGGACGGCGACAGCCGGGCGGGGAGGGCGCCGGGGTCGGCCTTGGCGGCCTTCTGGCCGCCGGGCTCCGGGCGGGCGGTGGCGGAACCGGTCTGTACTCCGACGGCGAGCATCGCCGTCACGGCTACCAGGGCGCCGGTGGCGACGGCGCGCCGATGGGGGGTGGATCTCACTCTGATCTCCTTCAGCCGATGGGCATGGAGAGAGGTTCGATCGGCCGCGGGCCGGAGTGGGGATGTGGGGGTGGCCCGCGCCAGTTGAGGTGAGGGTGCCACCGCAACCAAGCGAGTGTCAGGGGCGGGTCAAGAAGTTGGCCGGAAAATGTTCGTTGGCCGAGGGGCGCCGTCCGCATAACGGGAAGCGCCCCGAAGGGGCGCGGGGCTGTGCCGATATGCGGCTCCGCCGCGTGGGCGCGACCATGGCGCCCCGTAAGGGGCGCGGGGAACTGCGCGACAAGCCCCCACCGGCCCGCAGTCGAACGCACCACGCCCAGGGTCCGGGGCGCAGCCCCGAGCACCTCGGCTGCGGGAGCGCCGTGGCTGAGCGCGCAGTTCCCCGCGCCCCTTCGGGGCGCCATGGTGCGGGGCACCATTCCGTTGCCCTACACCAGGCTCTCGCGCCACGCCTTGTGGAGGTCCGCGAACCGCCCCGCCCCCGCCACCAGTTCGGCCGGTGCGCCGTCCTCCACCACCCGCCCGCCGTCCATCACCAGCACCCGGTCCGCGATCTCCACCGTCGACAGCCGGTGCGCGATCACCACCGCCGTGCGGCCGCACAGCACCGTGGCCATCGCCTGCTGCACCGCCCGCTCGCCCGGGATGTCCAGGGAGGAGGTCGCCTCGTCGAGGATCAGCACCGCCGGGTCGGCGAGCAGGGCGCGGGCGAAGCCCACCAGCTGGCGCTGGCCCGCCGAGATGCGGCCGCCACGCTTGCGGACGTCCGTGGCGTAGCCGTCGGGCAGGGCGGCGATGAAGTCGTGCGCGCCGATGGCCCGCGCCGCCTGCTCGATCTCCGCGCCCGTGGCGCCGGGCCGGCCGATGGCGATGTTGTCGGCGACCGTGCCGGAGAACAGGAAGGCCTCCTGCGTCACCATCACCACACCGCGCCGCAGTTCCCGCCCGGACAGCGCGCTCAGCGGCACCCCGTCGAGCAGCACCCGGCCCTCGGTGGGGTCGTAGAAGCGGGCCAGCAGCTTGGCGAGGGTGGACTTCCCCGCGCCCGTCGACCCGACGACCGCGACCGTCTCCCCGGCGTTCAGCGTCAGGTCGAGGCGCGGCAGCACCTCCACCCCGGCGCGGTACGCGAAGCGCACCCCCTCGAAGACCACCTCGCGGCCGGGGCTGCCGGCCGCCCGCCCGGGCAGCGGTACGGGCTCGGCCGGCTCGGGGACGGAGGGGCGCCGGGCCAGCAGCCCGGCGATCTTCTCCAGCGAAGCGGCCGCGGACTGCCAGGAGTTGAGGAACGACCCCAGCCGGTCGATGGGGTCGTACAGCCGCCGCAGGTACAGCACGGCCGCCGCCAGCGCCCCCAGTCCCAGGCTGCCGTCGGCCACCCGGTCGGCGCCCCACACCACGATCGCGGCCAGCACCGCATTGGCCACCAGCCGGGACGAGACCACATAGCGGGCCATCTCCAGCAGCGACTGGGCGTTGCCCTCCATGTGCCGCTCGTTGAGCACGGCGAAGCGCGCCTCGTTGGCGGCCTCGCGGCGGAACGCCTGGACCGGGCGGATGCCGTTCATGGTCTCGGTGAACTTCACGATGACCGCCGCCATCGCCGAGGAGCGCCTGCGGTAGACGACCGCGGAGCGGCGCCGGTAGGAGCGCACGAGTACGGACAGCGGCCCGAAGGAGAGCAGCGCGGCGGCGCCGATGCCCGGGTCCAGGTACAGCAGCATCGCCGAGACGTACAGCACCGCCAGCGCGACGCCCATCAGTTCCTGCAGGCCGTCGTTGAGCAGTTCGCGGATCGACTCGACGTCGGTGGTGGCGCGGGCGATCAGCCGGCCGGAGGTGTAGCGCTCGTGGAAGTCGAGGCTGAGGGACTGCGCATGACGGTAGAGGCGGCCGCGCAGCTCCAGCAGGGCGTCCTGGCCGATCCGGGCGCCCAGCCGCACGAAGGCGAGCTGCAGCAGGCCGGAGGCCACGGCGCACAGCGCGTACCCGGCGGCGACCGCGGTGAGCGGCCCGTAGTCGTGCCGGCGGACGGCCGGCACGGCCCGGTCGATGGCGTACGCGACGAGCAGCGGGCCCGCCTGCACCGCGGCCTGCTGGAGCAGCAGCAGGACGGCCGCGGTGCGCACCCGGGCGCGGACCGGGGCCAGCAGGGAACGCAGCAGTGCTCTGGAGGCGTCCTTGGGGGTGTCGCCGACGGGGGAGCTCATCGTGGGGTGCCCTTCGGTCCGGACATCAGCGAGGCGTACTCCCGGTTGCCGTGGAGTAGTTCGTAGTGGGTGCCGACGGCGGTGATGCGGCCCTGCGACAGCAGCGCCACGCGGTCCGCCAGCAGGACCGTGGACGGGCGGTGGGCGACGACCAGGGCCGTCGTGTCGGCGAGGACCTCGCGCAGCGCGTTCTCCACGAGGGCCTCGGTGTGCACGTCGAGCGCGGAGAGCGGGTCGTCGAGGACGAGGAAGCGGGGGCTGCCGACGACCGCGCGGGCGAGGGCGAGCCGCTGGCGCTGCCCGCCGGACAGGCTCAGGCCCTGCTCGCCGACCTGGGTGCGGTGCCCTTCGGGCAGTTCGTGGACGAAGCCGGCCTGGGCGACGGCCAGGGCGCGGTCGAGGTCCTCCTCGTCGGCGTCGTCGGCGCCCATGAGGACGTTCTCCCCGGCGCTGGCGGAGAACAGCGTCGGCTCCTCGAAGGCGACGGCCACCCACTGGCGCAGCCGGCTGCGCGGCACCGCGGTGACATCGGTGCCGTCGAGGGTGATGCGGCCCGCGGTCGCCTCGTGGAGCCGCGGGATGAGGGAGACCAGGGTGGTCTTGCCGCTGCCGGTGGTGCCGACGAGGGCCATGGTCTCGCCGCGGCGGATGTGCAGGTCGACCCCGCGCAGCACGGGCGGGGCGCCGGGCGGCGCGTCGGGGTAGCGGAACTCGACGCCCTCCAGCCGCAGTCCGCCGTCACGGCGGCGCGGCGCGCGGAGCTGCCGCCGGATCCGCGGCTCCCGGGCGGCGGGCGGCGCGACGTCCATCACCTCGAAGAAGCGGTCCGCGGCCGTCGCCGTCTCGTTGGTCAGGGCGAGCAGGAAGCCGATCGACTCGACCGGCCAGCGCAGCGCCAGCGCCGTCGACAGGAACGCCACCAGGGTGCCCGTGGAGAGCTGCCCGTCGGCGACCTGCAGCGTGCCGAGCACCAGGGCCGTGCCGACGGCCAGTTCGGGCAGGATCACGATGAGCGCCCAGAGCGTGCCCAGCAGGGCGGCCTTGTGCAGCTCGGTGGCGCGCAGCCGCTCCGCGAGCGTGCCGAAGGCCCGCTGCAGGGCCGGGTGGCGGCCGAAACCCTTGACGATGCGGATGCCGAGGACGCTCTCCTCGATGACGGTCGTCAGATCGCCGATCCGGTCCTGCGCGGTGCGCGCCGCACGGGAGTAGCGCTCCTCGAAGAACCAGCACAGCGCCACCAGCGGCACGACCGGCGCCAGCAGGACGAGCCCGAGCCGCCACTCCTGCGCCAGCAGGATGGTGAAACCCACCACGACCGTCGCCCCGTTGACCAACAGGAAGGTCAGCGGGAACGCCAGGAAGATGCGCACCAGCATCAGATCGGTCGTCCCGCGCGAGAGCAACTGCCCGGAGGGCCAGCGGTCGTGGAAGGAGACCGGCAGGCGCTGCAGATGTGCGTACAGCGCTGCCCGCATGTCCGCCTCGACCCGGGCCAGCGGCCGCGCCACGAGCAGTCGGCGCACCCCGAACAGCCCCGCCTCCGTGGAGCCGACCAGCAGCAGTATCAGCCCGCCCAGCCACACCCCGGACGGCTCGCGGCGCGCTATCGGCCCGTCCACGGTCCACTTCAGGGCGAGCGGGATCACCAGACTCAGGCAGGAGGCCGCCACGGTCACCAGCGCGGCCGCGGCCAGCCGCCGGTGCACGGGCCGCACATGGGGCCACAGACGCAGCAACGACCGTACTGTCGACCGGTGTTCGGCCGGGCGGGTCGTTTCACGGGTTCCGGTCATCAGGTGCGAGACTACGGTTCACCACTGACACCGCCCACCGGGATTTCCGCCCCCGGGGCCGCGGGCGGTGGCGAGCGCCGGTCCGTGCGCGGGACGCGTGCCCGTACGCTCCCGGTACCCGCTACGCACGCACCCCCCGGCCCGCCGGCACCGCGCGCAGGAGCAGTACCGAACGCGCGGGCACCACCGTCCGCGCGCCCGCTCTGCGCCGGCTGCCGGGAGCGGTCTGCTGGTCCTCCCGCGAGGTGTCCGCCACCAGTTCGTACGACTCCGCCCACGGCGGGCCCGGCAGCAGGAAGCGGACCGGGCGGGGGCCCGCGTGCAGGATCACCAGGAAGCTGTCGTCCGTGACCGGTCCGCCCGTCGGGCCGCGTTGCGGGATGTCGCGGCCGGAGAGGTACATGCCGAGGGTGGCCGTCGGGGCGTACCAGTCGGCCTCGGTCATCTCCGTGCCGCCCGGCGTGAACCAGGCCAGGTCCCGCAGGCCGTGCGCGCTCTGCGGGCGGCCGGAGAAGAACGCGCGGCTGCGCAGCACCGGATGGGCGCGGCGCAGGGCCAGCAGCCGGGAGCAGAGGCGGACGACGGCTCGCCAGTCCGGGTCCTCCAGCGCGGACCAGTCGACCCAGCCGGTCTCGTTGTCCTGGCAGTAGGCGTTGTTGTTGCCGCCCTGTGTGCGGCCCATCTCGTCGCCGGCCACCAGCATCGGCACGCCCGTGGACAGCAGGAGGGTGGTGAGCAGGTTGCGGATCTGGCGGCGGCGCAGGGCGCGGACGTCCGGGTCGTCGGTCTCTCCTTCGATGCCGCAGTTCCACGAACGGTTGGCGTCCGTGCCGTCGCGGTTGCCCTCGCCGTTGGCCTCGTTGTGCTTGCGGTCGTAGCTGACGAGGTCGCGCAGCGTGAAACCGTCGTGCGCCGTCACGAAGTTGACGGAGGCGTGGGGGCGGCGGCCGCCCCAGGCGTAGAGGTCGCTGGAGCCCGCGAGCCGGTAGCCCAGGTCGCGCACGTCGGGCAGGGCGCCGCGCCAGAAGTCGCGCACGGCGTCCCGGTAACGGTCGTTCCACTCGGCCCACGGCGGCGGGAAGGCGCCCACCCGGTAGCCTCCGGGGCCCACGTCCCACGGTTCGGCGATGAGCTTGGCGCGGCGCAGCACCGGGTCCTGGGCGACGACGGAGAGAAAGGGCGCGCGCACGTCGGGCTCGTCGGTGCCGCGCATGTCCCGGGCCAGCGTTGCGGCGAGGTCGAAGCGGAAGCCGTCGACGCCCATCTCGGTCACCCAGTAGCGCAGCGAGTCGGATATCAGGCGCAGCACGTTGGGCTGGGCGACGTGCAGGGTGTTGCCGCAGCCGGTGTAGTCGGCGTAGCGGCGGGCGTCGCCCTGGAGGCGGTAGTAACGGCGGTTGTCGATGCCGCGCAGCGAGAGGGTGGGGCCGAGCTCGCTGCTCTCCGCGGTGTGGTTGTAGACCACGTCGAGGATGACCTCGATGCCCGCCGCATGCAGGGCCCGCACCA
Source organism: Streptomyces sp. NPDC002536 (assembly GCF_053594995.1). Classification (NCBI taxonomy): domain Bacteria; kingdom Bacillati; phylum Actinomycetota; class Actinomycetes; order Kitasatosporales; family Streptomycetaceae; genus Streptomyces; species Streptomyces sp. NPDC002536. Next base: position 2,532 of record NZ_JBSFWU010000079.1, on the reverse strand, counting down.
TCCGCCGGAACTCCGCGACCTGCTGGCCGCGCGTGCCCGAGGCCGCGTAGGCGGCGTGCGGGGCGAAGTAGCCGATGGAGTTGTAGCCCCAGTAGTTGCTCAGGCCGCGCCGCAGCAGGTGGTCCTCGTGCGCGAACTGGTGGACGGGCAGCAGCTCCACGGCCGTCACGCCCAGCTGCACCAGGTGCTCCACGGCCGCCGGGTGCGCCAGGCCCGCGTAGGTGCCGCGCAGCCGCTCGGGCACGCCGGGGTGGCGCATCGTGAAGCCGCGCACGTGCAGTTCGTAGACGACGGTGTCGGCCCACGCGGTGCCGGGGCGGCGGTCGTCCGCCGCGTCGCCGCAGTCCGCGACCACCACGCCCTTGGGGACGTGGGGTGCGGAGTCCCGCTCGTCGCGCACGGTGTCGGCGACGTGCTGCTGCGGCCAGTCGCGCACGTGCCCGTAGACCTCGGCGCGAAGCGCGGTGCGGGGGCGCCCCGGCGGGCCGCCGAAGTCGCCGTCGACGGCACGGGCGTAGGGGTCGAGGAGCAGCTTCGCCGGGTTCCACCGGGCGCCGGTCCAGGGGTCCCAGCGGCCGTGCACGCGGTAGCCGTAGCGGCGGCCGGGGAGGACGCCGGGCACGAAGCCGTGCCATATCTCGTCCGTCAACTCCGTCAATGGATGACGGGTTTCACCCTCCGCCGGGCCGTCGGTCCCGTTCTCGCCGAACAGGCACAGTTCGACGGCTTCCGCGCCTCCGGCCCACAGCGCGAAGTTCGTCCCCGCCACGCCGTGCGCGTCCACCGTGAAGTGCGCCCCGAGCGGTTCCGGGCTGCCCGGCCACACCGGCGCTCCCGGCTCCGGTGCCGGGACGGCCGGGCGGGGACGGCCGTTGACGCCCGCCGCGCGGGAGCCCCGCCCCCCGGCCGCGGGGAGCCGCGCGGGGCTCCGGCCGAACTCGGCGCCCTGCCGCGCCTCTTGCTCGGACGCGCTCTGCTCGGATGCGCTCGACACGTGTTCGCCTCCGGCGGCTCTGGAACGGCGCTCCGGGCACCCGGCGTCCCTTCCGGGGGCCCGGCGATTGCGCTCTTTCCCGGTCTTCCCCGGTTTCTTCCCGGATCCACGCATGCGCTCACACGTGTGATCGGCCGCAGCAAGCGAGTGCAGTGACGTTTCTCGGGAGGGAGAGCGTCGTTGGGCCCGGTGTGACACATGGACTCTCGCGCGCGGCACGGGGACTGACCGTGCTGGCGGCGGCCCTCGCCTCCCTGGCCGTGCTCGGCGGGTGCACCTCGGTCTCCCCGGTGACCCCGGCCGCCCCGCGGACCGCGTTCACCGACGACGCGCGCCCCACCGCAGGGCTGATCCGTGTCGTCCCCGGCGACCGCGCGGAGGACGTCCCCGCGGACGCCCGGTTCGAGGTGCGGGTCCCGCACGGCACCCTGGAACGGGTGGACGTCACCGAGACCCAGGACGGCGGTGAGCGCCCCCTGGCGGGCCGGATCACCCCGGACGGCCACACCTGGCGGCCCACCGCGGCCGGCCCGCTCGGGCTGGCCGCCCGCTACGCCGTGGACGTCGTGGCCCGTGACGTCTCCGGCCACCGCGCCGCCCGGCACACCACGTTCACCACCTATGTGCCCGAGCACCGCTTCATCGGGTACTTCACACCGGAGCCGCACAGCACCGTGGGCACCGGCATGATCGTTTCGCTCGGCTTCAACCGGCCCATCACCGACCGGGCCGCCGTCGAACGCGCCGTCCGTGTCACCTCCGACCCGCCGGCCGAGATCGCCGCGCACTGGTTCGGCCCCACCCGCCTCGACTTCCGGCCGCGCACGTACTGGAAGCCCGGCACCGAGGTCAGCCTCGCCCTGCGGCTGCGCGACGTGCACGGCGGCGAGGGCGTCTACGGCTCGCAGGACAAGACCGTCACCTTCACCGTCGGCCGCAGCCAGGTCAGTACGGTCGACGCCGCCCGGCACACCATGGAAGTCGTCCGCGACGGCCGGTCGATGGCGACGCTGCCGATCACGGCCGGCGGCCCGGGCAACGCGACCTACAACGGACGGATGGTCATCAGCGAGAAGTTCGACGTGACGCGGATGAACGGCGGAACGGTGGGTTTCGGGGGCGAGTACGACATCTCGGATGTTCCGCACGCGATGCGCCTGACCGCCTCCGGGACGTTCCTGCACGGCAACTACTGGGCCCGGCCCGGGGCCTTCGGCACCCTGAACACCAGCCACGGCTGCATCGGGCTGCGCGACACCCAGGGCGGCAGCACGTCGAGCCCGGCGGGCTGGTTCTACGACGCCTCGCTCATCGGCGACGTCGTCGAGGTCGTCCACTCCGGGGAGCGGACCGTGGCCCCGGACAACGGGCTGGGCGGCTGGAACATGCCCTGGGAGGAGTGGCGCGCGGGGTCGGCGCTCGGGGGTTAGGGCATGTCCGACGGACCTTCGCGGGCCGTCGAACTCGACGGTGAGGATCCGGCCGGGGAAGGGACCGTGGACGTAGACGCCGGTGCCGGTGCCCTGCCAGCCGCTGCC